>JAIRZW010000050.1 GCA_031267015.1 Heliobacteriaceae bacterium
CAATCTCAAGCCTCTGATCAGCATTTTGCGGGATTCCGTTGTTCATGGTAAGCACAATCAGCCCGCAGCCATGTCCGGCAGCCAAATCAAGCATTTTTGTACTGTTTATAATACATTCACCCGGATTTTTGACAGCCGCAAGTCCGCGTTTGATTTCGTTCTCATTTGTTGTGTCAAAAGAAACCGGCTTGTCCGTAAGCCCGCACAGCCATTCCATGACCCCTGCCCCTCTGGCCGGCCCGATATTAAAGTCAATATAATCCATATCAGCCTGCGCCTCAATCAAGTGTCTTATAAACACTTCATCACGGTTCTCAAGCGCCTCGCGTACTGATTTTGAAATTATATGAATGTTTTCACCGATTAAAATCATATATATATTTTACCATAAAAATTGCTTAACAAAAATTTACATTAATTTTTCAAATATAGCGCAAATTTTCATATTTTGGGGTTTTAAACCACTAGTAAAAGTTTCAAGTCCATGTTATAATAATAAAATAAGGATTTGATAGAAGTGTCAGTAACAACAAAAGGAGAAAGGTCTATGACAGTGTTAGGTGTAAAAGCTAAAGAAAAATGCGCTAAGTCAAAGTTTAACGACGAATTTGAAAACTACCTCAAAAAACAGTGCCTTAAGACGACGTTCAACGGCATAGAGCTGGAAACGTTTTCTTGGTATAAAAAGGTTTTAGGTTTATTATAGCGACTTGCGAGCTGAGGCTGAAGGTCGGCGGATTCTGCCGAGCGGAACAACTAAGTGTTGTTCCGAGAGAGGGGAAGACGACCGAAACGCCGTTAACAGTGAGCAACCAAGAAAAAAACCGGCAAAAGCCGGTTTTTTAGTCTGTTAATATGATTGACACAGGCCTGAAATAAATGTAAAATGGTTGTATGGAAACAACTAAACTTGTTCTTAATAACAAAATGCAACAGCGGCAAATTTCAATCCAATTGGCTGTGGTATTTGGCGGCGGCGCAGTAGGTTTAGCTTTTACGCCTATTACACTTATATCAGGCTTGTTGGTTGCGGCGGGTTTTTACTTTGCTTTTGTATGGTTTAGAAGTTTTGCAGAACTTGAGAGAGAGATTGAAACCATTATCAAAATATCGGAAAGGAAGAATAAATGTTAGAAACAATGGAAACAATAAAAACGATATTTGTTATAGCTTTTGTACTGGTTGCAGCGTACTGGAATACCAAGGCGGCACGAGCATTCACAAAGGGCTGGCCGGAGAATAAATAATCTATGTATTAAACATCCTGTCGCCGGCATCGCCCATGCCCGGAAGGATGTAGCCCTTTTCGTTTAACCCTTTGTCCAGCGCCGCAGCTATGATTTGTATATCAGGATAATGTTTTTGGATATTTTCAATCCCCTCCGGCGCTGCAATAATACAAACAACGCTGATATTTTTCACGGGAATCCCCTTTTGCTCATAAAGCTTAATTGCTTCAATCAAAGAGTTTCCTGTTGCAAGCATTGGGTCGGTGATGTAAACAAAATACTTTTCGGGATTTTCCGCTTCAAGCGCGACCTTGTTGTAATACCAGACAGGCTTTAATTTTTCTTCATCGCGGTACATTCCGATGTGGCGTATGCAGGCTTGCGGCAGAATATCAGCGGCCTCGTCCGTAAAAATCAGCCCTGCGCGCAATATCGGCGAAATTATTATGTTAATATCCGGGTCAATAGTTTTGGTTGTGAAAGTTTGCATTGGGGTTTCGACCTCGACAGGCGCGAGCGGAAGATTTTTTGCCGCTTCGTACATAAGGCATCCGGTAATCTTTCTTGCCGCAATCCTGAGCTTGTGGCTGCAGGTATTTTTATCGCGCATTATTACAAGATTTTGGAGTACAATCGGATTATTGTTTATTTTTACTTTTTGGCTGTCCATTTTTCCTTCTTTCATCTATCCATGTTTCAATATATTTGAAATTATTCTGAATCCCTTTAAAGTTGCCGGCTGAAGACTTCATAAACGCTTCAGCGGCACCTGTTTGGCTCCCGAAGTACGAAATTCTTGTTGTAATAGAACCTATTTTATCATACATATCCGCAAGCAGACCTAAAGCGTCATTCAGCCTTGTTGGATTCTGTATAAACACAAGCTTGCCGGATGCAATACTCTGCATTGTCGGCGGATAAATTTCAAGCGACTTAGAGCCTCCCATTCCGCTGAATTCAACCGTCGCAATCACACTTTTCGGAAGCTCAAGATTTTTGTCGCTTATAATAAATTTAACATATACTTCATCGTCAACGATATAAATTTTGTGAATATAACCGATTTGTATTCCCATGTATTTAACCGGCGAACCTTCAATCATTCCGTCAGCATCAGGAAGGAATATTTGATAACTTTTAAATTGCCTTGCACTGAAATGCTTATATACCCTGAATCCCAGTATTGCAGTACATACAATCAAAAACCAGACTGCAGACTCAACCCACATGTATGTGCGAATATCTCTTTTCATACAGTTATTATATCATAAAATTACAACTGCCGCTTTCATAATAACTTATCTCCTGAGACACCGAACGACGTAGAAATCGGACTTGGGGCGTCGCTCCCGGTTGCCGTTGAAGAAATTCTGGTACCAACCTAACTCCGGAGTAGCCTCAGAAGAGGGCCAAGAGTAGTAGAGTCCGCCAATAATCTTTTGATTATAATACATTACAAGCAATTCATCCCGGTTTGGCAACGTATAATCAGGATTCTGGTTTATACAAGCCTGAGGAGCATTATCAAATGTAGAAGAATTTGTCGCATTGTTTTCAACAACGTCCGGAGCATAAGCTACCGATGCTACGTCAGGATAAAGTACTGTTACAAAACCTATATCCTGCCCTACCTGATTTGGTCCTGCAAGACCATTCATATCATAAATAGCATTTACACACACTCTGTCCTGACCCCAGTGATTTGCGTTAGGGTCATCCGGCATGCAGTTCGGATTGTAAAACAAGTTCACAGCATATCCGTTTGTCATAACAAAACCGTAGCTTGGGGTGTCGGTTTTAGTTGTTTCTCCAAAATAAATGTAGTCTACCAAAGTATGAAGCGTAGTTGGCATGGTTATAGAAGTTCCGTTTAGATTTTTTATCTTATCCGTGCGGGTTTCAATACCGCACTTACGTAAGTTGTCATTATCGCAGGTTTTGATTATCTTTATTTGTTTTTTCAGGTGGTTTTCCACAAAATCCTGCGCGTCTGCCGCATCCCCGATACCGCTGTTTATTGTTATGATTCTCACGCCTTGGCCTATGGTTGCCAAAGCTTTTTTACGCGCTGTTGCGTAGTCCTTGTCTTTTATACCCCTTATAAAAGGTGGAAGCACCAACACCGCTACCACCCCGATTATACCGAGGGTTATTAACACTTCTGCCAATGTGAACGCTTTTTTCATAAATTTCTCCTGTTTTTACAAAAAAACATTAGCACACATTCTCAAAAATTGCAACTAAGAGCCAAAACTTTACAAAAGTTAAAAAATAACATATTAAGGGTGTTTGAACATGAACACCTTGATTAATTAATTTCTTTCTGCTATATTAATGAAAAAGTGAGGTAAAGAATGGACCAAATAATAAGAGTTGCATGGGACTTGAACGAAAATACAGAAAACAGATACCAGTTGGTTTACGAAATCGCGGAACTTGCTAAAAAGCTTGTAGACGAAAACCAGGCAAAAAAGACGCGTGACGATTTTAATTTTGAAGAAAACTTTGACACTTCGTACAAAAAGGAAAACCCTGTCGAGCACGCAATCATGGTAAAAGCATCCGAAGCGGACGACAACCGTTTGGTCGGCTAACCCTCTACCTCTGGGAGAGGGTAGAATTTGTTAATGAGCTTTCAGGCGAATTTACAAATTCGGGTGAGGGTTAAATATCTTTATAGCCCGCGACAGAATCCCGAGACAATAAGAAATTGCCACTCCATAGTTTGTTATAGGAATATTTTTTTCGTGCGCAATCAAAATCCGCGAAAGCACTTCGCGCCGGTTTGTCATGCACGCGCCGCAGTGGATTATAAGCTTATATTTATCCGGGGACAGGGGGGATTCCAAGTCCGGGAAGTCATGCCCTGCATAATTTTCTATTTTTAAGTCTTTACCGGTCTTTTGCCGAAGCCATTTAGGAATCTTAACCCGGCCAATATCATCTTCTATGGCGTGGTGCGTGCAGCTTTCAAGTATTAAAACCCTGTCGCCGTCTTGTAAGCTGTCAATCGCCTGTGCGCCCTTCACAAACTCGTCCAAATCCCCCTTTAGCCTTGCAAAAAGTATTGAAAATGAAGTCAACGGAATATTTTCAGGTACTATTTCGCTCACCTGTTTGAACGCCTGCGAGTCCGTAACCACAAGCGCGGGCGGGGTTTTAAGGTTGTCCAGTGCAGCTTTGAGTTCGGTTTCTTTTACCACGTATGACAGACAATCGCTGTCGAGAAGGTCGCGAATCGCCTGCACTTGCGGCAGGATTATGCGGCCTTTCGGCGCCTCTTTGTCAATCGGAATCACAAGAATAACCGTACTTCCGGCCGGCACAAGGTCGCCGAGGATTTTCGGCGAATTTACAAAATCATCCGGCAAAAGCTTCACAAGCGTTTCCTTGAATTTAGATACTTCATCTGCCCTGTCAAAAATAAAATGAGGAATTTTCAGCTTCTCAAGCTGTTCAATCAATTCAGTTTCATGTTCGCTAATCCCGCGTTCGTCACGCACAATCACGGCAACATCCGTACGGTTCAGGACCTTGAGAGTTTTCTCAACCCGTTTTTCGCCTAACTCCGAAACATCATCAAGCCCGGCAGTATCAAGGAAGGTTACGGGGCCGATTGGCAAAAGCTCCATTGATTTTTCGACAACATCAGTCGTCGTGCCTGCAATCTCAGACACAATCGACACATCCTGTCCGGCAATCCTGTTGAGCAGCGTGGATTTTCCGGCATTAGTCCTGCCGAAAATCGCAATATGTAATCTCATTGATTTTAGTGTCTTCATTATAAACCCTCTCATGTAAAAAAGCGGCTAAGCCGCTTTTATCAACCTCTGATTTTAAGTTTTTTAATTAAGTCTCTGTATTCTTCGATATTTTGGCCTTTGAGGTAAGCCAGAAGTCTTTTTCTTTTACCGACCATCATAAGGAGTCCTCTTTTAGTAGAGAAGTCTTTTTTGTTGACTTTAAGGTGTTCTGTAAGCTCGGCGATTTTTTTGCTAAGCATAGCAACCTGAACCGAAGTTGAGCCGGTGTCTTTTTCATTCTTGCCGTATTTTTTGACAAGTTCCTTTTTGTTTTTCAAATTAATTGACATGATAAGTTTTCCTTTCTTCACGCGCAGTCAAAGCCTAAACTGTGACAGCCGTATAGTACGGAACAATCATATCATGTCAAAAATAAAAATCAAGTATTAAGCGTATACAGGTCCGCTGGTTACGCTGCGTGCTGTTGAAAGTGCCGCATCATAGGCTATTTCCGCATCACGTACGGAAGTAATACCTTGCATATATTCACCTTGGTCACAAAGAGAACCTTTTACAGCGTCATTTACACCATTTTTATCAACACCATATTTTGATGTTAATTTACCAACAGTTTTATTAAAAGTTGCTTTTACTTTACCTAAAATGTTACCCAGGTAAGTATATTTTGCTATTGCTTTGTCACCTTCAGCAAGTTTCTTATCGCAGGCTTTGTTATATCTTTCAAACCAAGAATCGCTTGGGTTTGTAGCATATCCATTTCCAAATGCAGAATTAAGATAAAGGTTGTAATCACCATTAAATTGCTGACTTATCTCTTTATTCTCTAAAAATTGTACTTTGGATAATATGACCTGCATAGTTGTCCCTTTATATTCCTCGTTAAATATATAAAGTATTTTTCGTAAAAAAAATTGCCTTTTTGTTAAGAAATGTAAAAACCATGGTATAATCAATTTATGGACATAAGACAACGGCTTTTGGACGAGGCGCAAAAAGATTATAAAAAGTTCACGGCAGGGCTCATTCCGGGCGCGCAAAACATCCTCGGCGTGCGGCTTCCTGTCTTGCGGCAAATCGCAAAGGAAATAATCACACTCCCTCTCCCCTATGTGGGAGAGGGTTGGGGTGAGGGGTACTACCATGAAGAAATATTGCTCCAAGGCTTGGTAATCGGGCTTCTCAAAGATGACCCCGAAACGATTTTGCGGCACGTGAAAGATTTCATCCCGAAAATAACTAACTGGGCTGTGTGCGACACCTTTTGTACTGGGCTTAAATTCACCAAAAAGAATAAAAAGCCGGTCTGGGAATTTCTTCAGCCGTATTTGGCCTCGGACAAGGAGTTTGAAGTTCGCTTCGGCGTGGTAATGCTTTTGGCGTACTTTGTTGACGACGAATACATAGACGCAATCCTGCAAAAATGTGACGAAATCTGTGCGACCGAACGTGAGTATTACATTAAAATGGCCGTAGCATGGGCGGTTTCCGTGTGCTATGTGAAGTTTCCTGAAAAAACGCATAAATACCTTGAAAACTCCCGCCTTGAGCCATGGACTTACAACAAAAGTATCCAAAAAATTTGCGAATCTTTTCGCGTGGACAAGGACGCAAAAGCCCTTTTAAAGACAATGAAAAAATAACAAGTTTACGAATTGTAACGAATTGTGCAAGAGTTGACAATTTTGCAAATTTGTGCTATAAAAGTTGTATGAAAAAATATGGATTCACTCTTGCGGAAATTTTGATTACATTAGGCATAATAGGCGTTGTTGCAGCCTTGACAATGCCGTCGCTTATACATAAACAGCGTAATAAGGCTTTGGAAGCACAATTCAAAAAAACTTACAGCATGCTGGCCCAGGTATTATTGCGGGTGTCTGTTGATGAACCGGATTTTTATAATGACATTACAGGGATGAATTCTGTGTCTGGGGCAATAACAAAACTCAAGCCGGCATTAATAAAGTATATGAACGTAGCGAAAGATTATAATAATAAGGATTATATTGATACTCTTCAGGAAAAATACACGAACTATGACGGGAAGCTGCCGCTGGCAGACGCTTCTTGGGGATATGTAGGACAATTTGTGCTTTCTGACGGAACCATGATTTTCACTGAATGTACTTCAATGTGTACTCCTGCCATAATTATTGCAGATTTAACCGGCCCTGAAAAAGGTCCAAACCGCGCCGGATATGATTTGTTTGCCTTTGCAATAGGCTCTAAAATGGAGCTTCTGCCTTATAAGAGAGGCGACAGTGAAGATAAAGCAAGCAGATTCTATGGCTTTTCAAATGCAGAAAAAGCCCTGAGTGAGCCTGATTATTTCAAAAATTTGCCTTAAATTTTATGTTTCAACGTCGGAAACGCTATAACGTCGCGGATTGAGTGTGAATCTGTCAAAAGCATTACGAGGCGGTCGATTCCCATCCCCATGCCTCCTGCAGGAGGCATGCCGTGCTCAAGCGCGGTTATAAAGTCTTCGTCAATGCACATTGCTTCGTCGTCGCCGCCGCATTTTGCGACTGCCTGCGCCTCAAACCTCATGCGCTGGTCAATCGGGTCGGTAAGTTCTGAAAACGCATTGGCAATCTCCCAGCCGTTCACCCTGGTTTCAAAACGTTCTGTTAAACGCTCGTTGTCTCGGTGAACCTTAGCCAGCGGCGAAATATCGCGCGGATAATCAATAATATGAACCGGCTGAATCAAATGCGGCTCGACTTTTTCCTCAAAAACCGCCTCAATCACCTGACCCCAGTTAATGCACTCGTCTGCGTCCACACCAATAGATTTGGCTTTTTGTTTTGCTTCATCCGGAGTGAAAATATAGTTAAAGTCGATTCCCGTGTACTCTTTAACCGCGCCGAGCATGGTTTTTCTGTCCCACGGCGGCGTTAGGTCGATTTCGTTCTCGCCGTACCTGATTTTCATTGTGCCCAGAACCTCCTGCGCAACCGACGCAACCATATTTTCAGTGAGCGCCATCATTTCATTGTAATCCACATATGCCTGATACAGCTCAATCATCGTAAATTCAGGGTTGTGGCGGGTGTCAATGCCTTCGTTGCGGAAGCTTCTGTTAATCTCAAAAACCTTTTCGCTCAAGCCGCCCACCATAAGCCTTTTGAGGTAAAGCTCCGGCGCAATCCGCATATACATATCCATATCAAGCGAGTTATGGCGGGTTATGAAAGGCTTTGCATTGGCTCCGCCCGGCTGCGGGTGAAGCATAGGGGTTTCAACCTCCAAAAATCCCTGCGCGGTAAGGTATTCGCGAATCTTTTGGATAATTAAACTTCTTTTCTTAAAGGTTTCGCGCGATTCTTCGTTGGCTATCAGGTCAACGTAACGCTGACGGTAGCGGGTTTCAACATCAGTAAGACCGTGAAACTTTTCCGGCAGCGGCAAAAGCGATTTTGAGAGCATTTTAAGCGATTTTACCTTAATCGAAAGTTCTCCGCGCGGCGTGCGTCTGATTGTGCCGGTGAAGCCGACAATATCGCCGAGGTCAATGAGCTTAAGCACGGCCATTTGGTCGTCGGAAAGGTTGTCTTTGTGCGAGAACACCTGAATCTTGCCTGACGAATCCATAAGGTCAATAAACATCCCCGTGTTTCTGATTGCCATAACACGTCCTGCAACTGAGTATGAGTCTTCTGTTTCCACTCCTGCTTCCAGGTCTTTATATTTTTCCTGCAAATCCAGCGCGTCCGCGTTCTTGTCGAACGAGTACGGATAAGGGTTAACGCCCTTGTCTGCGAGGTCTGCGAGTTTCTGAATCCGCGTCTGCCTGATTTGGTCTTTTCCGGTTGTATGTTCTGCTGCCTGTGTCATTATAAATTCTCCTATGAGAAAATTCTAACACAAACAAAGTCTATCTAAAATCAATTTTCCAATCATGCTTGGCTCTATTAGTCTTAATAATCCACAAAATATGACATTCTTTTACTTGTATTTGACATATTTTTGCATGATGTCGACAAATTAATGTAAAAATTTTGCCTTAAACACGACTGTTAAACAAATTATACTTTTTACGGAGGTATTATTTAATGAACATCAAACAACTGCTCGGTGCCAGAATAAGGGACATTAGAAGAAAGAAAAATTTCTCACAGGAACACTTTTCCGAACTTATCGACATGAACCCGCGGCAAATCGTCAGGATAGAAAATGGCGAAAGCTTTCCTACTGCCGAGCACCTGGAAAAAATCGCCAAAGCTTTGGATGTTACGGTACAGGAGTTATTTCACAATGAATTTCATTTGCCCGTCGAAACTATCAGGGCAAAAATTCTTGACAAACTTCACAACCTGAACACTGAACAGCTGCGAACGGTCTTTACTGTTGTAATGGACTTATAAATTTGCAAAAACCGGCTGCAAATATTATACGCCCACAAGCTCTTTCACATCGCTGCGTTTAACTTTTCTGGTAGAAGTGCGCGGCAGCGGTTCTTTTTTTATTATAACGGTAACCGGACGTTTATAAGCCGCAAGCTTTTGCGACAGGCTCTTAATCTCGGTGCGCACAAGCTTATCGAGTGTTTCGTCGTCATAATTCTGAATAAATTCGTCTTTCGGAACGATAACGACAGCAATGTCTTCGGTTCCGTCTTTTGCACCGCCGGTTCGCGGCATGCCGA
>JAIRZW010000046.1 GCA_031267015.1 Heliobacteriaceae bacterium
ATGACAGCGGAACAGGTGGATTATTTAATCCCGCATCAGGCAAACCAGCGGATTATTGACGCGGTTCAGCAGCGGCTGGGTTACAGCGACGAAAAGGTTATCAGCAATATTGCGTACTACGGAAACACTTCCGCAGCGTCGATTCCGATTGCGCTTGCAGAAGGCGTGGAAAAAGGTAAGATTAAACTCGGCTCCACAGCGATTTTGTGCGGATTCGGCGCAGGCATGACCTGGGGCGCTGCGGTTATCAGATTAAGAGAAGGAATATGTTAGCTTTAATATTTCCGGGACAGGGCTCTCAAGCCGTTGGCATGGGAAAAGATTTATACGAGAATTACGAGGCAGCGCGCAAAGTTTTTGACACAGCGGGCGAGCGTATAAAAATGCTTTGTTTTGAGGGGCCGGAAGAAGACTTAAAACAAACAGTCAACACCCAGCCGGCGATTGTGGCAATGTCGATTGCGGCGCTTGAGGCGTTGGGGGTAAATGAATCGGGTTTGGCTCCGGTGTATGTGGCAGGGCATAGCTTAGGCGAATATACCGCAATGTATGCGGCAGGGGTTATGGACTTGGAAACAACATTGAAAGCGATTCAGAAACGTGCGGATTCCATGTCCAGGGTAAAAGGCGGTGCAATGGCGGCCGTGCTTAACCCGCCTGAGAACGTAAAAGAGATTTTGGCAGGGGTAAATGAATATGTGGATGTAGCCAATTATAATTCTCCGGGGCAGATAGTTATCACAGGTGAAGAAGAAGCGGTTGAAAAAGCAGGCGAACTTCTTTTGGCGCAAGGCGCAAAACGTGTTATTCCGCTGGCGGTTTCAGGCGCGTTCCATTCAAAGCTAATGAAAAACGCAGGCATGGAGTTTGCGGCGTTTATAAAAGACATTGAGTTAAACGATGCCTCAATTCCCGTAATCACAAACGTGGACGCCGAACCGACAATTTCAGCGGCGGATTTTAAGGCAAAAATGCCGAAGCAGATTTATTCATCGGTTTACTGGACGCAGACAATCCAAAAAATGATTGCGGACGGCGTTGAGGTGTTTATCGAAATCGGCCCGGGCAAAGTCCTTGCGGGCTTGGTTAAGAAAATTGCACCGGAGGCAAAAGTATATAATGTATTTGATAAAGCTTCACTGGAGGCTTTGAAGGGAGAACTTTTATGTCAGATAAAAAGATAGCATTTATAACAGGCGCTTCGCGCGGAATCGGAAAAGCATGCGCGCTGGAGCTTGCAAAAGCAGGATATTATGTGGTTATAAATTATGCGGGCAACGAAGCGGCTGCGAACGAAACCGTAAAAGCGATTCAGGCGCTCGGCGTTGAGAGCGCTGCGTACAGGTTTGATGTTTCAAACAAAGAAGAAACCGCTGCGGCAATCGCGCAAATTATTGAAAAATACGGCAGAATCGACGTTCTTGTGAACAATGCCGGAATTACGCGCGACGGGCTTTTCATCAGAATGACCGACGAAAACTGGGACGCGGTGATTAATACAAACCTTTCGAGTGCGTTTTACGTTTCAAACCCTGTTGTGAAGCTTATGATGAAACAGCGCAGCGGCGTAATCATAAACATGTCAAGCGTAGTGGGGGTTTACGGCAATGCAGGCCAAGCGAATTACTCGGCGGCAAAAGCAGGCATGATAGGGTTTACAAAATCGCTTGCAAAAGAACTCGGTTCGCGCGGAATCCGTGTCAATGCAATCGCGCCGGGATTCATCAACACTGACATGACAAAAGATTTAGACACATCAAAATTCACTGACTACATTCCTTTGAAAAGAATGGGCGAAGTTGAAGATATTGCAAAAACCGTAAGATTTTTAGCCGAAGACGGAACATACATTACAGGCCAGATTATAGGCGTTGACGGCGGGTTGGTAATATAAAGTTACAAAGTTATTGCATAAATTTGTGTTTAATATATAATAGAACTTGGATATAAAATATTACAAAAAATATGAGGAAAGAAACATGAGTACATTAGAAAAAGTAAAAAAAGTAGTAGTAGACCAATTAAGCGTTGACGAGAGTTTAGTAACTCCGGAAGCAAGCTTTACAGGCGATTTGGGCGCTGATTCATTGGATACAGTTGAGTTAGTTATGGCGTTTGAAGAAGAATTTGGCTGCGAAATCCCTGATGAAGAAGCTGAAAAAATTCAAACAGTTCAGGATGCAGTAAATTACATTGATTCACATTCATAGTAATTAAAGTCAAAGAGATACTTCGGGGTGAACCCCTCAGTATGATGTTAACATGTCATTCTGAGCGCCGGCGGTCGAGCCGGTCGCGAAGAATCTCTTTGTTTTTTAAAAAGGAACAGGCATGACAAAAAGAAGAGTAGTAATCACAGGATTGGGAGCGGTGACACCGTTTGGAGTCGGAATTGACAAGTTTTGGAACAGTCTTGTGGAAGGCAAAAGCGGAATTAGAAGAATAGCACCGTCGGAATATATTGACCTTGAGCGCAATGTTGTTACTATTGCTGGCGAAGTTGAAGGGTTTAATCCGGATGATTATATGGACCCGAAAGAAGCTAAAAGAATAGACCGGTTTATTCAGGTTGCCATGGTTGCGGCAGATGAGGCGGTTTCAGACGCAGGTTTGCAGGAATTGAACGGAATCGACCCGTATCGCGTCGGGGTTATTGTAAGCTCCGCGGCAGGCGGTTTCAGAACCTTTCAGGAAAACCATTTCAGAATAATCGAAAAAGGCCCGAGTAAATGTTCGCCGTTTACTATTCCGGCAATGATTGTAAACATGCCTTCCGGCCGGATTTCTATGAAGTATGGTTATAAAGGTGTAAATAAAGTTGTAGTTTCGGCTTGTGCCACAGGTTCGCACTCTGTGGGCGACGCGTTCCGTTCGATTCAGTACGGCGACGCGGATATTATTGTTGCCGGCGGTGCGGAGTCGACTATTTGTGATGTGGGCGTGGGTGCGTTCTCGGCAGCAAGAACGCTTTCAAAGCGCAATGATGAACCAAGCAAAGCTTCACGGCCTTATGATATCGGCCGCGACGGGTTTGTAATGTCAGAAGGCGCAGGAGTGCTTATTTTGGAAGAATACGAGCATGCCAAAAAGCGCGGAGCAAAGATTTATGCGGAAGTTGTGGGCTACGGCCAGACCGCTGACGCTTATGATGTTGTGGCGCCTAATCCGGAAGGCGAAGGTGCGGTTAAGGCAATGGAATTTGCGCTGAAAGATGCGGGCATGGCACCGGCAGAGATTCAGTATGTGAATGCTCACGGTACAAGCACAGGGCTTGGCGATGTGGCAGAATCTCATGCAATAGCGAAGGTTTTCGGCGACAGAAAGCAAAATCCTGATTTGCTCGTAAGCTCTACAAAAAGCATGCACGGCCACCTTCTTGGCGGCACGGGCGCGGTTGAGCTTATTGCCTGCATTAAGGCGATTATCGAAGACATTGTTCCGCCGACGATTAACCTTGACAATCAGGACGAAGCGGTTGCGGATCTGGATTATGTTCCGCACAAATCGCGCAAGGCTGACGTAAAAGCCGCGTTGTCAAACTCATTCGGATTTGGCGGGCAAAACTGCTCAATTGTGTTAAAAGAAATATAGGAGGTAAAGGCATGGAAAGCTGTGCTA
>JAIRZW010000079.1 GCA_031267015.1 Heliobacteriaceae bacterium
GTAATCCGCCGCTGCAATCACTAAAAAGGCAACGCAGGCTTTGAAAATAAATTCCGTGATGAGTTTTCCGAACTCAATCATAACCGCAAAGTTATTGTCGATTGCCGCAAGCATCAGAATGCTTTCGATATGCGCTCTGTATACGCTCCAGCCGATGTAGCCGAGAATGATTACTTTCATAATGTTTTTAAATAATTCAAAAAGCGTCTTTATGGACATGAGGTTTTTGAAATACTTTGTGGGGTTTAATTTGTCGAGTTTTGGCGAAAGCGGGGCAGTTGCAACGAGCGGCCCGACCTGGATAAAGTCTGCCATAATCGCCACAAACCACGCTACAAACAAGATAGGCCCGATTATTAGCACAGCGGCTTTGGCTGTAACAGTGAAAATATAGGTTGTTCCGACCTCTGACAGGTGTGCGTTCGGAATCTGCTCGTACAAAAGCGTGTACAACTGCACAATCTGGTTCCAGATAAAAGGCGCAAGTCCGTAAATAACCGAAAACAAAATCAGCAGCGAAATAGCGGTTGAAAAGTCTTTGGACTTAACAACCTGCCCTTCTTTGCGTGCCTGCTCCAGCTTTCGCGGCGTGGCGTCAAACTGTTTGTCTTCATCGCCCATGATAATATTATAGCATTAAAAGTATAAACATGTCATTCTGAACGTCGGATTGACTTACGCTCCCACAACCCTCACCCCGGCCCTCTCCCAGGGGGAGAGGGAGAATAGCAAAAACTATTTGGAGCTCATAATCACAGGGCCGGCGCTCGTGCCGATTCGTGAAGCACCCGCTTCTATCATTGCCGCGGCGGTTTTTTTGTCGCGGATTCCGCCGGATGCCTTGATTTTTGGCCGGTGACCCTCAAGAATTTGCGCGATAAGCCGGATATTATCCACTGTTGCGCCCTTGCCGTCTTTTACATAGCCCGTTGACGTTTTTACAAAGTTTACCTTGCCCTTAATGCAGAGTTTGCAAGCCTCAACAATTTCATCCTGCGTAAGCAAATCAGTTTCGATGATTACTTTCAAAGGCTTTGTACGGCAGGCTTTTTTGACTTTTTTAAATTCGTCAAGAATATAGCTGTATTTTTTATCTTTCATTGCTGAAATATTCATAACCATGTCGATTTCGTCTGCGCCGTCGCCTACTGCCATGGCTGTTTCATAAGCCTTTACCCCGCCGGCGTTTGCGCCGAACGGAAAGCCGATAACCGTAACAATTTTTACGCCGCTGCCGCGCAGCGCTCTTTTTGCCTGCTTTATGTAAGCAGGATGTATACATACCCCGAAAAATTTGTGTTTTCGGGCTTCTTCAAAGAGTCTTTCATAATCTTTTTCGGTTGCATCAGGTCTTAGAAGTGTTTGTTCAATGGATTTATTTAGCATAAGACCTCCTGCCTTTTGAAGCTCTGACCCGCAAGACAAAAGCTTGCACTTTGTTTTGGCGTATTCGGTTTTTCATAATATATCCTCCAGTATTTGTAGTATAGCGTTTGCTTTATTAAGCGTGTAAAAATGTATGCCTTTGACTTCTGCGTCGATTAACTGCCGGCATTGGTAACTTGCAAATTCAGTGCCGAGCTTTTTCATGTCAGAAGGATTGTTTTTATATTGTTCAATTCTTTGCATTAAGGATTGCGGAATAGTGATGTTTGCCAATGATGTCATTCTGGTAATTTGTTTAAGGCTTATGATTGGCATAATTCCCGGAATCACCGGAATTTCAATCCCGGCGTCGCGAACCAGCTGTACAAAGCTGAAAAATTTATCGTTATCAAAGAATAATTGAGTAAAAATAGCCTGTGCGCCCGCGTCGACTTTTCGTTTAAGGTTTTCGATGTCGGAAAAAAGATTCCCGGCTTCAATGTGGCCTTCGGGATAGCCTGCGACCGCAACAGACAAATCCGACTTTTCTTTGATGAACTCAACAAGTTCGTTTGCATAATTGAAACCACTGTCAAGTCCCCCGCCGCTATAAAGAGGGGTAGTTGGCAAATCCCCGCGCAGCGCAAGAATATTTTCTATGCCCATGTCTGAAATCACTTGTAAATCGCGTTCAACACTTTCTTTGCTGCTGCAAACACAGGTCAAATGCGGCATGACATTAAAGGATTCACTGATACGCTCCAGAATGCTATCCCCCCGCCGCGTCGGATTGACCTCCGGTGTGGCACTCCCTCCTTTAGTAAGGGGGGCAATAGATTTGCCGGCATGGCATGTAAGCGAGATAAATGCAGGCTCATGAGTCTTTAGTTTGTCCAGTTCAGCAAAAAATTCCGACTCATTTTCCTTTGGCGGAAAAACTTCAAACGAAATTACAGGCTTAACCCATTCAAAAGCGCCATTATGCTGAATATTTTTTTTCGAATAAATTTCCTGTAATTTCATGTCTTAATTATACCATAATAATGCAACTATTTTGCCGAACCATTTTCGACGAACTGTAAATAATATTCCATGGCTTTATCCTTGGCTGAGCTGTAGAATTTATCCGTGATGAATTTTTTATGCAGTGCAGTTCGGTCGCCGGAATAATTTCCGAGCACTGCTGCATAGGTTTCGATTACGGACTTGTCAGCCCCTGCGCCGTAGGCTTTTGTCTTGGCGTCCGTGCCGGAAGGACGGATTTCAATGAACTTATCGCTAAACTCAAGATATGTGCCGTCGCCAACGAATTTTATTGCAGTCAAATTGTCAAACACCAGACATTTGAATGTGAGATTAAGCACTGTTTTTACATCCTCAAGCGTCATTACGCCTTCTTTTACGGCGATTGCCATGGAAAGATAAAACAAATCATTCTTGGTGCGTTTTTCTTCGCCAAGGATTTTGTCTTTTTTAAGTTTGTCAATGTCCGGCTCGGACTCGTTGTAGTAAGAAATATCTGCGCGTGTGTCATAGCGTGCCGCAATCTCGTTTTCGCCGAAAATATATTCAAGGTAGCGCGAAAGCGGCTTTTTGCTTTTCTCAAGCCAGGCTGTGAGCGCGGAAGCAACGATTAAGGCTTCGGCTGCGCTTTTTTCACGCATGGCTATGGCTTTCCTGCCTGCTTTTGACTTGATAAGGTCTTCCCCACCCATAATCATGCCGCCGGATTCCTCGCCTGCGAATATAAGCCGCGGGTTTTTGCCGAGATGGATTGTGCTTCCCAGCACGTCGTCGATAATTACATCAGCACCTCCATTTAACATTTGCCCCTCAACCTTTCGCATTATGTTCGCGATTTCTTTGAACCCGACCGGAACGTTTATGACGCTTACGCCCTGCTGTTTTGCCCACTCGTCCCACGAGAGCGCGGAGGCCGTTGTTTTAATCATAAACCGCGGGTGGTCTTTCCATAAATTCTTGCGTTTGAGCTGTTTTGTTTCAAAATCCATGAGCATTAAAAACGCCTGATTTGCGGTGAAAACCGTCAAAACAGTGTGTCTGTCAAGTTCTACAAAGTCAATTCCGCTCTTGTTCAGTTCCGGAATACGTTTTGAGTTTTCGGTCTGCGCGATTGTGAGCCTGTCATGGTCCGGGTCTGTGATTAAAACAACCGTGCCAAGCGGGCAGCCGGCAAGTTTTTTCTCGTAATGAAGGGTTTCGATTACAGGGAAAAACTTTGTGCCGTTTGGGTGTTTTGCAATCACTGTTGCGTCAACAGAGTAGTCATAAAAGCCCTTTTCACCGCTTGGAGTGCGGTCGTATTTGCCGATTGAATGGAAAAACGGGTCTTCTTCGGTATTAAACCACTCGAATTTTTCTGCAATGCCGAGTTTTTCAAGCACGCGGCTTGTTGTGCGGAAGGCTGAGCCGCCCACGTTTTCAATTATTATTTTGCCTTCAAGTTTTTTTATTAAATCAAGGTTAAAATCCTGTGCCACACCGGCTTGAAGGTATTCAACATACAGATCAACGCCGTCGTTGAGGAGTTTCATTACCTTCCAGTCAATCAGCGGGTCGTCTGCCGCGGCGATTCGGATTTCATATTTGCCTTTTTTGTCAATCTCGTCAAAAATTTCCTGAATTTTGTTCACAAACTCCATGGATTCTTCCGGCAAATACTGGCTGCCTTGGCTGTTCAGGTCTTTTGTGGCGTTTTTTACGGAGATTCCGTGGCTGGAGGTTATGTATTCGCCGCCAAAAAGGTCTAGTTTGAACGCCAAAAATGAAGCCATCCAAATCGGCATGCTTTTTGCGCCGGCGGTTGTCAGCGTCTTAATCCCGTATGCAGCCTGAATCCG
>JAIRZW010000119.1 GCA_031267015.1 Heliobacteriaceae bacterium
GACGTTCAAAAACCAAATGAAGCTGGGAGAGGAAGAATATCAAAAGCTAATATAAAATGGAGGATTTATGAAGGAATTTAGTTTCGATACGATAATTTTAGGCGGCGGACCCGCAGGAATGTCCGCAGCTATATACGCAAGCAGAGGCGCGGTTTCGACCGCAATAATAGATACAAGCATGCTTGGCGGCCAGCCTTCCAACTATCTTGAGCTGGAAAACTATCCGGGCTACTTGCAAAACGATGCTTTTGGCTTAATGGAAAAATTTGAGGAACACGCTGACAAATTCGGGGTTGAAAAATTCACGATGCAGGAAATCGAAAGCGTTGACTTGATTTCAACTCCAAAAGTTATTATAACAAAAGAAGGTGTTTTTAAAGCAAAAACCGTAATTATTGCAACAGGCGCACATGCCAAAAAGCTTGGGGTTCCGGGCGAATTGGAGTTCGCTGGCCGCGGCGTAAGCTATTGCGCGGTTTGTGACGGCGCTTTTTACAAAGACAAGGTTGTGGCAGTGGTCGGCGGCGGCAACGCAGCAGTGGAAGAAGCGGTTTATCTGACGAAATTCGCATCTAAGATCTACATAATCCACAGACGCAGCGAACTCAGAGCAGAAAAAATCGTTCAGGAACGTGCGTTTAAGAACGAAAAAATCGAATTTATCTGGGATTCGGCGATTAAAGAAATCGCAGGTGATAACTTGGTTCACACGGCCGTTGTAGAGAACTTAAAGACCGGTGAGGCTTCAAAACTGGCTGTGGACGGTGTGTTTCCGTACATCGGGTTTACCCCGAATATTACTAACATAAACGGACAGGTTAAACAGGACGCGGGCGGGTTTATCGCAACAGATGAAACAATGCAAACCTCTGTACCTGGCGTGTTTGCGGTGGGTGATGTGAGAACAACGCCTTTACGCCAAGTGATTACGGCAACTTCTGACGGCGCAGTGGGTGCGGTTTATGCGGTGAGGTACCTCGAAGCCCTTCACGACGTACCTCAGACAGTTTAATCACACTTGGTCTTTACATCCCAATCCAGGTCGTCGCAGTGTAAATAATCCATGTTTTCATTGTAAATTACCCAAGCCGCACAGGCAGATGATTGAAGCGGCAGAGAGGATAATCTGTTACAATTAGTACTAAATAATGGGTTGGAAGACTCATCCTTTATTCCCATCGGATAAATTCTGTGTGCCACAATCTGAAACATGAAAATATCTTTTCCTTGTGTATTCGCCCCTTTCAAGCCGTCAATATCCAGTTTCATATTATCATTAGCGCAAAAAGTATCACTTATACAATTCGGACTCGCCAAATCAATTGACCAAGAGCTTCCGTCTGACAAGATAAAGCGATATTCATACGTTGAATCATCATAAGATGACATAGTTTCACCGTTTAAAATTTTCATCGGATTAGGGTTAAAGCATCCCGGGTTATGCCCGCAGTCTTTTGAAATACGCAAATACGGCTTTATATTGTTAAAAAAGATAACAGTGTTTTCTGCTCTTGTTAACCCGTCAGGAAACCAAGTTTCAAATTCACCATGTTCCTGCAATGCTAAAATATAAGCATTTGATATGGTTGCATAAGCTTTTTTGAGTTGGCTAACCGTAACCTTCTCCTTATATTTTTGAATAAGCGCCGGCATAGTAAGCGCGGCAACAACGCCGATTATCCCTAAAGTAATCAGTACCTCTGCCAATGTAAAACCGTCTTTTTTCATGTATTCTCCTTTTGTTTATATAAGCTAAATATCTTATTATATTATCTATACTTCATATTAAATTAACTTTATTATATGGCATGAATTCTAAAAAGTCAATATCATATAGGAATGGAAAAAGATAAATTAAAAAAATTAGGGAAAAATGTTAAGATAGAGCGGATTCGTAATGACCTTTCGCAAGAGCAGTTAGCCGAGCTTTTGGGCGTATCAACGCGTACGGTAAGCATGATTGAAAACGGGCTTCAGCATCCGAAATTCTTTCTCGTTGTCAAAATCGCCGAAGTCTTGAATGTTGATATTAATTTGTTTAAATAAAAAATTAACTTTTGTAAATTAAAAGAATCCAAATAGCAAAAAATATTCTTTAGCAACTTAAAATAGTTATCATAAGGAGGTCATTTTATGAGGATTCAAAACATACATCCGGTCAATTTTACTAAAAGATATCCTGCCATAAGGATTGAAAAAACAGCAGATTGCTGTACTAAAGAAATCTTGAAAATTGTTAAGGGTACTCCTGCGGAAAAAGAGTTAAAAGCAGTATCTGAAATAATAACAGAAACAGCCCAAAAGCAGGGTGTTGACGCTCATTTGAGCTTTTTCAAGGATTACAACAGGTTTAACGGGCAAAATTTTATTGAATTAAGATATGTTCAGGGCAGTACAAAAGTAGAATCAAGCCATGCTTCCATTCATTACAACCCGTCAGACACAATACCTTATGATATAGCGAAAGCTGCGATAGAGCATTTTAGGAATGTCAAGCGGAGCGCGGATTTCCACTAAGTCTAAAATAAAGCAAAAAAAAGTTGCCTTAAAGAGGCAACATTAAATAAACACGAGGATATTAAGAGAGAGAGTATAAAGTCTGTTTTCGGGCTGTTTTCGTCATTTTGAAAACCTGCCGTATCTTGTTATCCTTTCCAATATAATCTGAGTATTTTCCCTTACACTTATATAAAGTAATTTTCGCTGTCATAATTGCTCATTGTAAAGAGATTGTTACATCGTATAATCTATTTGTGTTATTCAAATACAAGGACGGCATATGCTATCCGGGCCACGCGCTCACTCCCTGCTCGCTTGCTATCGTGCCCGGATAGCATATGCCGTCCTTGTATTTGAAACCAACTGCACAACGTGGTATAATCATGCTAAAGGGAGAGATTATTATGGAATTTAATATTACTGAGTTTTTGAAAAAAGCCGTGGCGTCCAATGCTTCGGACGTTCACCTTCAGGCAGGCGAGCGGCCTGCCGTAAGAATCGACAGCAATATAGTCAAAGTAGACATGCCTGCATTGTCGGAACAGGATATTTCAAACGTGTACGAAACCTTGCTTCCGCCGCATTTGAAGCCTCATTTAAAGGAGTTTTTTGATTTGGACTTTGCTTATGAGATTCCGGGAGTTTCGCGGTTCCGTGTAAACCTCAGCCGTCAGCTCGGCAAAGGCGCGCTTGCAATAAGAACAATTCCGTATGATATCAAAAAGATTAATGAATTATGCCTGCCGGAATCCATTGAGCAGTTTGCATCGCTAAACAACGGGCTGGTGCTGATTACAGGCCCGACAGGGAGCGGAAAATCAACCACTATCGCGTCTTTGATTGACTATATTAATGAGTATTACCCGAAACATATTATTACGGTCGAAGACCCGGTCGAGTTTATTTTTACGAATAAGAAGTCGATTATCTCTCAAAGACAGCTTTTGATTGACACACCAAGCTTTCAGGACGGTATAAAATACGCACTTCGGCAAGACCCTGACGTAATCTTCGTTGGTGAGATTCGCGACCGGATAACCGTTGAGAGCGCGTTGAAAGCAGCAGAAACAGGCCACCTTGTGTTTGCAACGATTCACACGAACGACGCTGTTCAGACGGTTAACCGTATTGTAAACATGTTTGACCCTTCAGACCGGGATTTTATCCGCCTGCAAGTCGCGGCAATCCTGCGTGGAACGATTTCACAAAAACTTATACCGCTCAAGAGCGGGTCGGGCCGTCGTCCTGCCTGTGAGGTTCTGGTCGCAACTCCGACTGTTAAAGACTTTATCGAAAAAGATGAGCTGGAATCCATTTACGACCTGGTTAAAAAAGGTTCGTTCAATAACATGATTACAATGAATTCGTCGCTGTTCAGGCTTTATGAGCAGGATTTGATTTCGGAAGAAGCCGCGATATCTTACTCCGACAACAAAACCGAGCTTCAGCAGATGATGAGAGGGGTTTATCACGGGACTTTCGGGGGTAAATGAAGAGGTAAATGTATAACTTTGTAACAGACGCAATAAATCTCAAGTCCTACAACCTGAGTGAAGCTGACAAAATCGTTGTCATGTATTCAAAAGACAAAGGGCTTATCAAGGGCGTGGCCAAGGGTGTCAAGAAGCCTAAAAGCAAACTTGGCGCACGTATGGACTTGCTTGTGGCGAATAAACTAATGCTTTATAAAGGCAAAAACATGGACACAATCTGCCAGGCCGAGGCCCTGAACACCTTCAACAAAACCCGCCAGAACATGGATAAAATATTTTATTCCATGTATGTAACAGAGGTTGTTCACAACTTTGGCGCCGAAGACGACCCATGCTCGACCGAGGTTTACGAACTCTTGTACAAGGCGCTTGATAAGATAGCGAATGCGCAGGATAAAGTTGAAATCCTTCTGGGCGTAATAAAATTCCAGCTTAAAATGATGCTGCTTTCGGGTTTTGGCATAGAGCTCGACACATGCCTTTGCTGCCGGGAGCCGATTCAGGATGAAAATATGCATTTTTCGCCTAAAATGGGCGGGGTTATCTGCAAAGAATGTCAAGCCCCCCTTGCTAAAGGGGGGGGGACCGCTTTTGCGGTGGGGGGATTAT
>JAIRZW010000160.1 GCA_031267015.1 Heliobacteriaceae bacterium
TTTTGGTGAGGAAAACGAAGTAAATATCGTTACAAATATAAATTTTTGTAAACATTTACGCATTACTTGCATTTTTCACGACTTTGTGATTAAATGATTGCATGAAGAAAAAATCACATTCAGAGGCGAAGAATCTCGTTGCTCACAGAATGACGAAGGGGTTTACTTTGGCTGAGTTATTAATTACATTAGGTATTATCGGTGTTGTGGCTGCGTTAACCATGCCGTCGCTCATTCATAAGCAACGCAATAAAGTTTTGGAGGCTAAGTTTAAAAGAGCTTATAATGTTTTATTTAATGCGACTTTTGTTTTAGTTAATGAGGAACCGTTTGACAGTTGGCAGGGAAAAGGCCTAAATCAAATTGAACCGGATATAATGATAAACATCGGGGTTATAACGCTCATTGCAATGATTCTTGTGAAGAAGACGAAATAGCATCTTTTAAGAACATAAGGTATTGGATTTCTTTCAACCCGCTTGACAGTTCACAAAGTGCATCAAGTTGGTATTTTACACTTTCTTCCATTCCTTCAAATTTTTGACAAATCTTCTTTTCAATTTCTTTTTCGTGCATTGATACTCCTTTTTAAGAATATAACATATATAAACATATTATAATAGTGATAAACGTATTATATGTTCTTGAAAGAATTTTGTCAATACTTTAAAATTTACTTATGGATAAGGATATTGCTTTAAAGTTAGCTTATAAAATAAAGTATGAACGTGATAAAAGAGAGCTCTCACAGGAACAACTTTCAGAATTAACGGGAATGAGTGTTGCCACAATAGGTAAAATTGAGCGTGGAATAGGAAATATTACTATAGGAAATCTTTATAGAATAGCAAAAGTTTTGGAATTAGATTTAGGAATCTTAACAAATTTTAAGTTTTGAATTGGTGCGTGAGACGCACCCTACTGTAAGAATTTTTGTGGTATAATAATTTCATGCTTAAAACAGGAATAGTCGGATTACCAAATGTGGGTAAATCAACGTTATTTAATGCTTTAACCAGTGCGAAAAATGCGCAGAGCGCGAATTATCCGTTCTGCACAATCGAGCCGAATGTCGGCGTGGTCACTGTGCCGGATGAACGTTTGGAAATTTTGAAAGATTTGTGCAAATGCAAAGAGGTAATCCCCACAGCCATTGAGTTTGTGGACATTGCAGGGCTTGTAAAAGGCGCCAGTCAGGGCGAAGGTCTGGGCAATCAGTTTTTGCACAACATACGCGAGGTTGACGCCATAATCCAGGTGGTGCGCTGTTTTGACGACGAAAACACAATCCACGTTTCAGGCGCGGTCAATCCGCTCGACGACATCGTAATCATCAACACGGAACTTGCGCTTGCAGACATGGCGTCTGTTGAAAAGCGTATTGCGCGTATTGTTAAGCAGGTTAAGGCAGGCGAAAAAGAAGCCCTGATTGAAGACAGTGTTTTGAAAAAACTCATGCACCTGCTATCCGAAGGTACGTTTATTAATATGAACAGCCACTTTGAAGGGGACGAAGCCGCCGTTGTGAAGCAGTTGAATTTAATGTCTACAAAGCCCGTGATTTATTGCGCAAATGTTTTGGAATTTGACTTAAAAGACGGAAACAATTACACACACGAAGTTGAAAAATACGCGCGCGCGAACAATGCGGAAATGGTTATTGTTTCTGCGAAAATAGAAGAGGAGCTTGCGGAACTCGGAGTTGACGAGGCAAAAGAATATTTAGCCGAACTCGGAATTGAAGACAGCGGCATAAACCGCATGATTAAGGCGGTTTACAGCCTTTTAAATCTGCGGACTTTTATTACCGCAGGCGAAAAAGAGGTTCATGCCTGGACGATTCCGGCGGGCGCCAAAGCACCTCAGGCCGCGGGCGTAATTCATACCGACTTTGAAAAAGGGTTTATACGTGCGGAAATTACACCTTACGACGATTTTGTAAAATGCGGCTCGTATGCCGCTTGCCGCGACAAAGGCTTAACCCGGCTTGAAGGCAAAGATTACGAGGTTCAGGACGGCGACCTTGTACATTTTAGGTTTGCAGTTTAATTTATTTGCTTAACGCGTCTTGGAGCGCTTTTTCAAGCACCTGAATTTTTGCTTCCAGCACACCGACCTTGGAGGAGCCGCTCGACGCAGCAACAGAAGTCTTTTCAAGCTCGCGTTTGTAGGCGCTCAATTTTGACTTCTCTCTGAAATAAAATATCAGACCCAGCCCTAAACCCACTAAAAATGCGATTATGTAGTACATGTCAGCCCCCTCGTAACTTTTTGGATTTTCTCATCCGGTTCGATTTCAAGCTCTATTATCTCATCCCCGAACGGTTTTGTAAAGCGCAGATAGTATGATTGCAAAACCTGCTCGTTGGTTTTGATTTTCCCGTTCCCGCCGCCGTAAAGACTGTCGTTGTAAACCGGGTGCTTAAGATGGCTCATGTGCACGCGAATCTGGTGTGTGCGGCCTGTGACAAGGGTTAAGTCAACGTATGTAGCATTTTTCAGGCGCTGAATGACTTTCAGCAAAGTGCGGCTTTCTTTTCCGCCCTCAATAACCGCCATTTTGTGCGGCTGACGCGGATGGCGGCCAATCGGAAGATTAATTTCATCCTCGTCTTTCGGATAATTCCCCTTGAGCACTGCGCGGTATTTTTTGGTTATGGTGCGGCTCTTAATCTGCTCTGCCAAAAACTCGTGCGCTGCATTGTTTTTGGCAATCATAATCAGCCCGGAAGTGTTTCGGTCAAGCCGGTGAAGAATCCCCGGACGCAATTCGCCGTTAATATCAGAAAGATTCGCGCCATATTTGTGCAAAAGTGCGTTCACAAGCGTGTTTTCGCGCTCAAGCGCTGTCGGATGCGTGAGCATGCCGGACGGCTTGTTCACCACAACCATGTTGTCGTCCTCGTAAACAATCTCAAGCGCCATGTCCTGTGCAAGAATCTTCAACGCTTCCGGCAGTGTTAATTCAATCTTATCGCCTTCACGCAAAAGATATGACGCCTTTTTGACGGTGTTGTTCACAAGAACCGCGCCGTCTTTGATGAGTTTTTGGATTTTTGAGCGCGAAAATTCCTCAGACGCAAGATATGCGTCAAGTCTGGTGTTTTCGTCGTTTTCGTCAACAAATAGCAGCATATTCAGCCCTGATACAGCACAATTCTTCGCCCGTCACAGCGTTCTTAATCACATGTATACTTGCATTGTCTGCAAATTCCACATCCGAAACCACGCTTTCGCCATACTTAACCTCTTTTTTAAAAACCATGTCAAGATTTTTTAACTTATGAGAAGCCCGAAACTCCCGTTCCAAAGTCTCAAACGCCCAGACAATATAATTCGCGTTGTTCACATGCCCGTTCACGTCAATATCGTCATAACGGACTTCAAATGTTTTGCTGATTGACGGGTGTGTTACAGGCGGGATTTTAGCGTAAGTCAGGTCATTTTCGCGTTTTTCAAGCGGCGGCATGTCAGGATTGTCCAGCGACTGAATCGGCACGAGGCTTCCGGTTTCAAAGTTCATAATCGCCCAAGTGCTTGCAACACGGCCCAAAAGCTTTTCACCGCTGTACAGTGTAAAATCCCTGCTTGCAAACGTTCGCTGGTACCCGCGCGGCTCGGTCACAATCTTTAAATCGTATATCCCCGCCGGATAATCCTCAAACTCCATGCGGTATTTCAGCAAAAACCACGCCATATTGCGCGGCTTGACATAAGAATACCCGAACCCCAGCATCTGGGCGTGCTCGCTCGCCAAATCCTGCAAAAAATTAAGCAGAGCCGACGGCTTCAACGCCAGCTTGTAATCCATTTCCGAATACTTAATTCTGAAGTCTTGAGCGTAAATTCTTTCCATGTATATCATTATACAACAAAAAATCCTCTGAGGTTACAGCTTTGGCCGCGTCTTTTTCCACATCTTTTTTGATTATTTTGTTCAAGACATAAGGCATTCCGTTTCCCAAAATCCCGAACAAAATAGCAAGATTCAGCCAAAATGCGCCGACACCGAACTTTTTCGAGCGTGCGTCCATGTCCCGGATGTCTTTTACAGGAGGCATTATTTTGTTTAAGAAAGTTTTTTTACAATTATTATCAAGAAGCTGTGTCTTTAAAAAGCTGTCAGACGCTTTGCCCAGAGCGCTGCCGATAATTTGGTCTCCCCCGAAAAATGCAACCATTCCGAATGCAGAACGTATCAAGTTATCCCGAACCTCGGTCTCGTTGCGCGATGCAAGCCCTACGCCAAGATAGAAGCCGCACGCCGCCAGAAACAACGGAAATCTTTTCATCAAAATTCCGTCATCATAATCAAACCAGTGAGCGTATTTTTTGATTATGTTTGCAGAATCCGCATTAAGGCCTTTCTTGATTGCAAGCGGCATTGCCGTTAACAAAGCAACAAACGAGTAGAACAGAGCCTTTCGCCGGCCCTCGTTCTGCCTGAATTTTTCCGCGCGCTTATCCGTAACCTCTTTGCCGGCCATGCTGAATTCCGCTGAAAACCCGTCGCGGCCGGTTTTCTTCTTGGTTTTCCAATTATTATAAAACCCTATGCTCCCGACAGTACCCGCCGTAAACGCCATGTCAAACGCCAAAACCGAATTCTTTGCATTAACAAGTTTCTGCCGGACTTTCTCAGCCCCGCCGTTCGTTTTGATGAGTTCCGAGATATTTACTCCTAACTCTTTTGCGCCTGTCTCAATATCAGCGCCTTTTTGAAGGTGTTTGTTGGAAATCTTGATTAACTTATTTACCGGGTCGGTTTTGGCTGAATAGCTTTTTGTCAACTTCGCAATGTGTTTCATTGCAAGCCTGTTAGTCAGTGGAAGCGTCAAATACGGCGACGCAAACGCAATAACCCAGGCGATTCCGGCACGGTTAAAGCGCTCGCGCCGCTCCGTCGGATTGTTTGCATTTATTACCACAGGCACATCAACCGACGCGTCAAGAATCGCTTTGTTAAGCATAATCCGCTCATCAATGTACATCGTAAGTCCGGTTAAGCCTTTGAAATTTGCCGTATTATTTACACTTGCAAGCATGCTACTATCAAAACATAAACATAAAAACTTTTGCTACTAAAAAAGACGGCTGTACCGTCTTTTTTATTGGTTAATTTAGTCCGGACAGCACTATTTTGCCGCCAAAATATCGCCTAACCCCTGTAACAATCAGAGCAATATACAGGTCTATCGCCTTTTGGTTCAAAAGGAACCGTTGTTTCACGTCCGCACCCGCTGCAAACCACATTATATTGCGGTCTTGAACCGCCATATCCGCCTCTGCCGCCGCCCTGACGACTGCCGCCTCTTGAACTGTTAGCTTTTCTTGCTGCTCTGCATGCAGGACATCTTTTAGGCTCAGAATAGCCTTTTTGTGCAAAAAATTCCTGCTCTTCGGCTGTAAACGGGAACGATTCCCCGCAGTCTAAACAAGATATTTCGCGGTCTTCAAATTGATAACTCATAATTAAACTCTTTTCCTTTTCTTTTTATTTTTAAGTGTACTATTTAAGTCTCTCATAAAAATTTCTAAAAGTACACCCATATATTAAAAAAGCGAAACTTCTAATTAGTTCAGTTGATTTAATATGGTGGATTTAGTCCGGACAGCACAATTCTCTGAATGGATTCCCTGATAACCACCATTTTACAGGGAATTCTCTGCATTTAACAG
>JAIRZW010000003.1 GCA_031267015.1 Heliobacteriaceae bacterium
AGCCCGCAAATCGTCACCACTTTGTCGTTTGCGATTTCCTGAATTTCTAAAATCTTATGCGTCATCAAAAACGGCAGTTTGTCGCGAATCATTGACAGCGGGTGGCTCGTGACATAGAAACCCAAAAATTCCTTCTCAAAATTTTGAAGCGTGCGCGCGTCATACTCCTCGTCGCTTCCGGCAAGCCTGAACTCCTCATAGCCTAAATCTTCTTCCATTCCCGCAAAAAGGCTTCCCTGACCGGAAGATTTTGCCTGGTTTTCGCGCTGGGCTGTTGCTGTGATGTATTCAAGGTTGTCCATAAGCTGTTTGCGGCTTTTTTCAATCGAACTAAATGCGCCGGATTTAATCAAACCCTCAAGAACCCGCTTGTTGCTGCATTTTGGGTCTACGCGTTTGCAAAAATCGTAAATCGAGCTAAATTCGCCGTTTTCTTCGCGTTCTTTCAAAATGCTTTCAACAACGACTTCACCGACCTGTTTGACAGAAGTCAGGCCGAATCGGATGTTTCCTTCGTCCGGCGTGAATTCCGCATAAGACTTGTTTATATCAGGCGGCATAACCTTGATTCCGGCTTTTTGTGCGTCTTCAATATAGAGCGACGTGCTGTCCTGATTGCCTGACACGCTCGAAAGCAAGGCTGACATATATTCCACAGGGTAATGGCACTTCAAATATGCTGTCTGGTAAGCCACAAACGCATAAGCGGCTGAATGCGACCGGTTAAAACAATATTCCGCAAACTTTTCAATCTGTTCAAACAACACTATGGCGTCTTTTGTTGACATGCCGTTCTGCGCGGCGCCTTCAACGAATTTACCTTTTTGCTGGGCCATTTCATCGATTTTTTTCTTACCCATCATACGGCGTACCATGTCTGCTTGCCCGAGCGAATAGCCTGCAAGGATTTGGAACACCTGCATAATCTGTTCCTGATAAACAATCGTGCCGTAAGTGTCTTTCAGCACCGGAACAAGGCTGTCATGAGGGTAAGTTACGGACCTGCGGCCGTGCTTACGCTCTACAAAGTCATCGACCATGCCTGCCTGAAGCGGGCCGGGCCGGAAAAGCGCCACGAGCGCGCCAATATCCTCGAACGAGTCCGGTTTAAGCCGTTTTACAAGGTCTTTCATGCCCGAAGATTCAAGCTGGAACACTCCGTCGGTTTCGCCGCGCGAAAGCATTTCAAAAACCTGCTTATCATCAAGCGGGATTGCGTTTATATCAAGCTCAAGCCCGCGGCGTTTTTTGATTAAATTCATTGTCTTGTGGATAATCGTGAGGTTTCGCAGGCCCAGAAAGTCCATTTTAAGAAGCCCGAGCTTTTCCAAATCAGACATTGAATATTCGGTCACGATAATCCCGTCTTTTGAAGGCTGCACCGGAACAATCTCGTCAAGCGGCTTGTGGGCGATGATTACGCCGGCCGCGTGCGTGCCAACGTTGTTTTTAATGCCTTCAATGGATTTTGCCATGTCAATGAGCCGCTTAACCTCAGGGTCTTCATCATAGAGCCTTTTAAGCTCCATGCCCGGACGCAGGCCGTCGTCAATAGTGGCTTTCAATTCGTTCGGAATCATGGCGGAAAGCTGGTTGCTGCGCGCAAACGGGATATCAAAAACCCGTGCAACACCTTTCATGGCAGCTTTTGCAGCGTAGGTTCCGAAAGTTATAATCTGGCAAACCTTATCAGCGCCGTATTTGTTTGCAACATAATCAATCACCTCGGCGCGGCGGTCAATGCAAAAGTCAATATCCACGTCGGGCATGGAATAACGTTCAGGGTTCAAAAACCGCTCAAAAAGGAGCTGGTGGTGAATCGGGTCCAGGTCGGTTATTCCTAAGGCATACGCCACAACGCTTCCGGCTGCCGAACCCCTTCCGGGCCCGACCGGAATGTCGTTACGTTTTGCATAATCTATAAAATCCCACGTAATTAAAAAGTACGCCGAAAAGCCCATTTGTTCAATGATTCCGAGTTCATACCTGACCCGCTCCTGAATCTCCGGCGTAATCTCTTTATAGCGTTTTTTCAGGCCTTCCTGAACCTTTAAATCAAGATACGTTTCAACCGTGTGGCCGGACGGAACATCATACGTCGGAAGCGGAGTTTTGCCCATTTCTATGATAAGGTGGCATTTGTCGGCAACTTCGACCGTGTTTTTAATACATTCCTCAAACAATTCCGAATCCATCCAGCGGAACGAATCACGCAATTCTGTCGGGGTTTTCACGTAAAACTCGTTATTCGGGAAGTGGAAACGGTTTGGTTCGCTTTTCAGGGCGTTGGTTTGCAGGCATAAAAGCGTATCATGCCAGTCCGCGTCTTCTTTTTTAAGGTAGTGCGAGTCGTTTGTAATAACCATTTTTATGTCAAGTTCTTTTGCAAGCCTGATTAAGTCAGGGTTTGTGTGCTTTTGCTCATCAAGCCCGTGGTCTTGGAGTTCAATATAGTAGTCCTCGCCAAAAAGCTCTTTATACTCAAGGGCGGTCTTTTTTGCAGCTTCATAATCGTTTTTCAGGAGGTTTTTAATCACTTCCCCGCCCAGACATGCGCTCAGACAAATCAGGCCTTTGGAGTATTTTTTAATGAGTTCAAAATTAATCCGCGGTTTGTAATACATTCCTTCGCAGTGCGCAATGGAAACCAGTTTAACCAGATTCATGTAGCCTGCTTTGTCTTTTGCAAGCAAGACAAGGTGGTAAAGCGGGTTATGGCTTTGATTTTTCTCGCTTATGTCGCCGTCGTGAACGTAAAACTCGCAGCCGATAATCGCTTTTACGCCCATTTCTTTTGCCGTGCGGTAAAACTCAATAGCGCTGTACATTACACCGTGGTCAGTAATCGCCACGGCAGGCATATTATTTGCTTTTGCAAACTCACATAAAGACTTGACTTTTATTGCGCCGTCCAGCAGGGAATATTCGCTGTGGACATGCAGAGGTACATACTGCGCATTCTTATCCATGATAATATCGTAGCACAAAATTATAAAGACTTGAATCTGTCATTGCGAGGAACTCCCACGTCATTGCGAGCCTGAAGGGCGAAGCAATCCAGTTTACAATTTCTGGATTGCCATGCCCAGATTGACTGCCGCACTCCTCGCAATGACAGCAGACTTTTGGCTAATTATGTATATAGTTTCCCAATTTTTGTTCTACTTCAGTTTTTTGAAATAATCCGCTTCCGAAAATGCCCTGTATGCACAGGCAGCACCATTTCTGTTGTTCGCAGAACCCGGTGAACAATGAGTATTTATATCATTATAAACAGCAGTCAAAGGCGAACCAAGCGGACGGACCTGACCATTGTCGATTATAAATGAAAATGTGTCATATCCAAAGCGGTTTGGGCCTTTTTTGCCGTTTATATCCACCGATATAATCGGAATATAGGTATACGTTGATGTTTCAAAATAGACAAGCATTCCGTTTTTCAATTTAAAACATCCGTCATCCATAAAACTTTGATCAAAGCCATTATTACTAAATGTTTTATATGGGATATTCCTGCTAAATTCAACTCCTTCAAAAATCGGCTTAAATATTTCCGAGCATATTGGCATACCATTTGGGGAAAGAGCGGAAGAACATGGTTCGCCCGGCGTATACAATTCTTCGCCAATTTGGTGAGTCACCGCGCGAGACATCAGCGAATATGCTGTTTTAAATCCGGTTTCAAACTGTCTGTTTCGCACATTTGTTATTAATACCGGCATGGTTAATGCCGCAGCAACGCCGATAATGCCAAGAGTGATTAATGCCTCGGCAAGC
>JAIRZW010000006.1 GCA_031267015.1 Heliobacteriaceae bacterium
TATCATATTTAGAAGTGTTCCAAAATGTTGATTCATTAACATTGGCCAACGCGCCAGCACCAATTCCTACATTTCGAGTTCCGTTAAGACTTGCCGGTACAGCTCCAAAATACATATTATTAGAATCAATATATAATCTTGCAAGAGCATTTCCGTTCTGCTTAAAGAGCATAATGTTTTTTAAGGTGTCGCCTTTTTCTAATATCAAACGAGCGTCATCATCCTGATTAGCGCTTGTTTGCCCTATCATAGCTCTGCCGTTGCCTTTTGAGTAATATGCGTCTACATTATTTGATGCAAAAAGCCATGGCGAATCCTTGGATACAGTACTTTTTGACCGCCTTGTCATTATCGGCGCAAAAGCCGCCAGAACAATACTCAATATTAGCAGAACTATCATCATCTCTGCTAATGTAAACGCCTTCTTTTTCATAATTACCCCCATTAACTTTTGTTAATACTTTTAGTTATATAAAAAACTTTTGTGTTTGTCAAGTTTTTTCGTAATAATGATTTTTTTTGTGCTACGATTGTCATATGAATTTACCTGATAATTTTGGAATCGCAATAACTATAACCATGTTCGCCGGTTTGGCAACCACTATTGGCGGCTGCGTGGCATTTGCGGTTAAGCCGGATAATTTAAAGATTTTGTCGCTAGGGCTCGGGTTTTCCGCAGGGGTTATGGTTTTTCTGTCATTTATGGATATTCTGCCGGAAGCGTGCAAAATGCTCGCGGTGAATTATCCGAATAGCTATGACTGGCTGGTATATGGCGGCTTTATTGTCGGGATTGCAATAGCTGCGCTCATAGATTATTTTATTCCCGACCACATCGACCAACAGCAGCTTTTTGACTGTAAAGAGCCGATGTGCAGACACAGAAACCACGCGGTCAAAAGGGCCGGACTATTTACCGCCGCCGCGATTTGTGTGCATAACTTTCCCGAAGGCATGGCGACCTTTCTTGCCTCAAGCCAGAATTTAGCCCTCGGAATCTCTGTGGGGATTGCGATTGCGATTCATAATATTCCCGAAGGTATTGCTGTTGCGCTTCCAATTTACAATGCGACAGGCAAAAAGCGTTATGCTATGCTCTATTCGTCGCTTTCGGGCTTGTCAGAACCTTTAGGGGCGCTGATTGGGATATTCCTGTTCCAGTTATTTATGCCTCAGATTCTGATAGGGTTTTTGTTTGCGGCTGTGGCGGGGATTATGGTTTATATTTCTTTTGATACGCTGCTTCCGCTTGCGCGAGAGTACGGAAACGGCCACCTGTCAATGATCGGGATTGTTTCAGGTATGCTGTTTATGTGGATGATGATGATTTTGCTGGGTTGAGGTTTTATGAAAAGTATTTTGAAAAAGTTAATGGCGCGTGAAGCAATAGTAAGCGGGTGTGCGCTTGAAAGATTGCGGGGGCTGCAAAATGTCCAATTTGTCTAAATTATTTGACATCGGAAGGGATTTATACGCACTGCCGTCATATCTTTCGGATTCGGGCAAGGCGCTTATGCCTTTGCGGTATTTTTTCGAGCTGACTCACCGCTGTAATCTTCAATGCCCATACTGCTACGTGGGCGCGGACAGGAACAAGGAAGAACTTACTACCGAAGAATGGTTTAAAATCATTGACCAAATTCCGTGGTATTCGTTCGTGACCCTCGTGGGCGGAGAGCCGCTGATTCGCAAGGATTTTGTCGATATTCTGATGAAAACCGCAAAAAAGACTTCGGGCAGGCTTAACGTGGTTTCTAACGGGATTCTGATTAATGAGGAAATTATTGATGCGTTTATAAAATCTAAAATGATGCTGCTATCCGTGTCGTTGGACGGTTTTGGCGAAAACCACGACAAAAACCGCGCTAAAGCAGGGATTTTTGAGAAGATTCACGCGAATTTTGAAACGTTGAATGCGCGACGCGGGCGGCCAATGGTTGATATTAAGACTATTGTACTTAAAAACAATCTCGACGACCTCGTAAAACTCTACAAATACTGCGATGAAATGCGGTTTAATTTTCTGTCGATTTCGTTTTTACGCAACAACAATTTAAAGCAGAATTCCGTGCTGTTTGAAAGTTTTGTGCCAGAGTTCACGGAAAATTACCCGATAGAAAAATATTTTGATATGGAACACTTTAAGGAGGTTTACCGTGAACTGGAGTCGCTGAGCCGCAAATCAAAAGTTCAAATCAGGTGGTCTCCGAAATTTGAATACGCACGCGACCCTTTGGCGAAAATTGAGGAGTTTTTTAACACGCCTGCGGACAAGCCGGTTTCGCAGATTTACAAACCCTGCAAGTACCCCTATTCAAACATGATGATTAACCCTGCCGGAGACGTTTACCCATGCCTGTCGCAAAAAATCGGCAACGTGTGCGAAATGGGGGTAAACGAGGTATTTAACCTGCCGAATTACCGCTGCTTCCGCAAAAACCTGAAAGCCGCCAAAGTCTTCGGCGCCTGCCAGATGTGCTGTGAGCTTTGCATTAAATAGCCCGGCAGGAGATTGACAAACTAAAGCAAGTGACTTAAAATAAGCGTGGAAATAAGAAGGAGGTACTTTATGAGATCAATTACACATTTAGACATTCAGTATTCACACCGGTTTTTGAATTACGAAGGTGAAGCACAGTATTTACACGGACATACAGGACACCTGACAATAGAAGTCGAAGGAGGTGTCGACGCAAGAACAGGATTTGTTTATCCTTGTAATCTGATGAAGCGTGAGGCATGGAACTACTTGCAAAATTTTGACCATGCGTTAATTTTGCAGGAAGAAGACCCTATCCTGCCTCATATTTTAGAGGTTTACGAAAAGCAGGGCATTAAAAACGGTGCGCCGACAAATAAAATGATTGGACAGCCGATTCATAATGATTTTGCCAAAGCCTATCCTGAATGCAGATTGGTCGTTGTAAAAAAAGTTGCAACCTGCGAAAACCTGCTTGAGGTATTTCACTCTATATTAAAAGATAAATACAATATTAAAAAAATGACTTTTTCGTCAGGTGACAACTGCGCTTCTGTTAAGTATTAAACAACCGTAATTCATTTTGGATTAAAGCCCCTTTCGGGGCTTTTTTGCGTATCCATGTTTTCATCAAGGTGTAAAAATCTACATTTAAGCAGCGGCTTGCGGAATTTTTTGAATGGGTTATAGTAAAAGTACGGTTAAGGCTCAAGCCCTCGATGGCAAAGCTGTTTGCCGGGGGCAGGCTATTTGTATTGCTTATAAAGCAGAACAGTTGCCGAAACTGTTAAAAGCCGATAACAAAGAAATACTGAAGCAGGTTCAGTATGACATTAAAAGGCGCTTAATACGAACATTGGTTTGAGGTGGACGAAAAAATGGGATATTTACACTGCTGCGGCGCTTTGCACAAGACAAAGACGTTCAAACTTGTGCCGCAAGGAAAGTTTTTAATATGTGAAGTAGATTATTTGAAAAAATGCCCGGTGTGCGGTCACCTCGTTGTCCAGCTTACAAGAATCGACCGGGAGCAAAATTTATCATCGGTCAGAAAAACCAACATCAAAGCTGTTAAATTTTTTCAGAAAATTCAAAACAAAATCCTCTACGAAAGCAGAGTTATAAATTATTCAAAATACCCCGGAGGAAAGTTTTATCTTAATTACAACGAATTCGGGGTCAAGAAAAGATGTTACTCGAATCTGAGCAAACTGAAAATAGGACTTCTGGAAAATTCAGGGTGACAACACAAAAACCATTAATTATCTTACTCTTTGGGAGGGTTTTCCCTCCCGTTTTCATTGTTTTTTAAAGAGGAAATATTATGAAGGTAAAAAAAATTTTTTTTAGTAAGCTGTACATGAATCATTAACCGGAGAGACAAAAAGGAATTAAGATGAGACTATCACCTAAGGAGCTTAGGGTTCTAACTTTGGTTGCGTTAGGTTATTCAGATAAGATGATTAG
>JAIRZW010000058.1 GCA_031267015.1 Heliobacteriaceae bacterium
CTTCGTTTCTTATGTTTGCATAATAAGGCATTATCCTTTTTTTAAAAGATAAATAAAGCCCTCTGCCATATTTATTCATTCCCTCTCCTGTGCCTATCTTCGCGGGGTCAAAGAAGTCAAAATTAAACGGCGACCCGTGATATGCAATATCGGGATTTTTATTTTCAAGACTCAACAGGTTAAATGTTTTCCCGCTTCTCGGGTAGGTAAGAGTCTTTATTCCGCGCAAGTTTTGCGGTTTCGACAGAATACTCCGCAAGCTTTGTACTGCTTGTATGCTAATTTTTGGTATCCCCATACATATATAAAAGCATTTCAGGTGCAAAAATTGCTAATACTGTCAAGATTGCCACAGAAACTAGGGATGCGGAGTAATAGCGATTATCGTTATAACATCTTTGTCCGGCCCGTAATGCCAGAAAATCCGATACGCCCCCGGGGTGTGGTTTTGTGCGTATGCTTCGTAAACCTTTTGGCCGGATTGTGTTGAAAATGCTTTTATTTCATGCGTATTTAGGCTTGGATGCCTTGGGTTTGTTTCTAAGTAGTATAAGGCCTTATGCACAGCCTTTAGCACCTTTTCCAAACTCTTATTTCTTTCCAGCGGCTCTAAATCTTCTTTTGCCTTTTTTGAAAAAATTAACTTAAATGTCATTATTCCTCATCACCATATTCAGCAAAGCTTCCCAAATATACAGTTTCCCCGTTTGCAGATTGTTCCAGTCCTGTCATAATAGAATTTAAAACTTTTTTGTTTTTAAATATCCACATTTCGTCAGCAGGAATCGCAATCTCCGGGAAAAGAACTATTTTCCCGTCGGGTTCTTGCTGTACTTTGTATTGCACAACGCCCTGCGCGAGTTTGCCCAGAGTAATTCTGCCTTTTGAATCAGGTCTTACATATTTTTCAGATTTTGCCATAATAAACGCTCCTTTTATTTTTATTATAACCCAAAGTGGGAAATATGTCAAGTGGGAAATATGTCATTTCCCACCATTTTATTTGTTGAATTTTTGTTTTATAATAAATTTAATGAAAAACGTCAGACAGTCGCATGTAAATATTCACCGCGATTCGTGGGTTGAAATCAATCTGGAGTACGCAGCGCACAATGTTAAGGAAATCCGCGCGTTTCTGCCGCCGGGGATGAAGTTTCTTGCGGTCGTGAAAGCCGACGCCTACGGGCATGGGTCTGTAATGCTTGCGCCGACGCTGCTTGCATCAGGCGTTGATATGCTCGGTGTGGCGTCGATTGACGAGGGCGTTGACCTTCGTGAAGCAAAAATAAACTCCGAAATCCTTGTGCTGGGCGCGGTTCCGGTCTGGGCAGTCGAAAGCGCTGTAAAAGCGGATTTAACCATTTCGATTTTTTCAAAAGAACATATTGAATCCTGTAAACGCGCTTACGAGCGGCTGGGAGTTAAGCCGAAAGTCCACATCAAGATTGACACGGGCATGAACAGAATCGGAGTGGCCGAAGATGAAGCCGCTGACTTTATCAAAGAGGTTCAGGCTGCTGGTTTTATAGAATTACAGGGGATTTTCACCCACTTTGCCAACGCGGAAAACCGTGAAAAAACTGATTTGCAGATTAAAAAATGGAATAAAATAATTTCTCAGGTTAATACTGACGGCCTGCTTTTGCATGTCCAGAACAGCGCCGGTACGCTGTGTTACGAGGTTCCGGGCGTAAGCATGGTTCGCGTTGGGATTGCGCTTTACGGGCTCCTGCCCGGGGGCAAATGTACGGGGAAATGTAAGCAGCCGCAATTGAAACAAATAATGTCTGTTAAAGCTCGCATAGTCCATATTCATGAAATTAGCGCCGGTGAAGGTGTTAGTTACGAGCATTCGTTTGTTGCATCCGGATTGCGGAAGATTGCAACCATCCCGGTTGGCTATGCTGACGGAGTTCCGAGAGGCCTGTCAAATAAGATTTTCGGAACAATATCCCCCCTTGCAAGGGAGGATGCCGAAGGCAGGGGGGATTTAAAAATTCCGCAAATCGGCAATATAACAATGGACCAAATGATGTTCGACCTGAATGGAGTTGACGCGCAGGTTGGCGACGTGATTACGATACTGGGCGACATCAATGAATGGGCGCTAATCCTAAATACAATAAATTATACACTGACATGCGGTCTAAAAGTCCGCCTGCCAAGAGTGTATACAAGGTGAAAAAGATTCCCTCGCCCCTTGTGGGAGAGGGTTAGGGTGAGGGGTAAATATGACACAAAGATATGATATAGGTATTATAGGCGGCGGGCCCGCAGGCTATACAGCAGCGCTTCACGCGCGTGAAGCAGGCTTGAGCGTGGTAATGTTTGAGAAGAATTTTGTCGGCGGGGTTTGCCTGAACCGCGGCTGTATCCCGACAAAGACGATTTTGCACTCGGCGCAGCTGTATGAGGAAGTCAAAAGCAGCGATGAGTTTTCGGATGTGGAAGTGGATTTTGAAAAAGTTATTGAGCGCAAAGACAAAACAGTGGAAAAATTGCGCAAAATGCTGGAATTAACCCTCAAAAACGCCGGCGTTGTAACAGTTTTGGCAGAAGCGCAAGTCAAAGCCCCTCTTGTAAGGGGGGATAAAGTGGGGATTGCAATACAAGCAAACGGCGAAACTTACGACTGCGGCAAAGTTATTGTCGCGACCGGCTCAAAACCCATGGAATTGAAGGGTTTAGAGTTTGATCATAAGTTTATTTTAAGCTCGGATGATGTTTTGAACCTTACAAAGCTGCCAAAAAGCATTTTGATAGTGGGTTCGGGTGCGATTGGAATCGAGTGGGCGCGGATTTTCGCGTCATTCGGGGTTGACGTAACCATTGCCGAAGCCGCTGACAGACTGCTTCCGATTGCAGATGTTGAGGTTTCAAAAAGAATCGAGCGGATTTTTAAATCAAAAGGGATAAAAATAAATCTTGCAGCAACCGAACACCAGCCAACAGACTACGATTGTGTGCTTGTAGCAGTCGGCCGCAAGCCAAACACAGCCGAAAGAATCGACGGCGTAACCTATCTTGGTGACGCGGCCGGCGGAATTCAGCTTGCGCATTTTGCCATAAAACAGGCTATTAATGAAGTATGTGGAATTAAGTTTGACGAAACCCTTGTGCCTTCGGTTGTTTACGGAACCCCTGAAATCGCATGGGTTGGGGCACGTGAACAGGATTTGGAGCCGGGAACTTATCAGAAAGCGAACTTGCTTGTATCTGTGCTCGGAAAATCCCACTGTGACAACTGTTCAGACGGATTCATAAAGCTGCTGTCACGTGATAATAAGATTATCGGCGCGCATATTGTGTCAAAAGAGGCGTCAGCATTGATTCATCAGATTCTTATTGCAATGCAGAACAACATTACAGCAGAGCGGCTGAAAGAAGTCTGCTTTGCGCACCCGACTTACTCGGAGGGCATTTTTGAATGCCTGTTTAGACTTTCTTAATTAAAAGTCATTGACAAACTCCAAGATTGGGGGGAATTTATATTTAGGTATTGACAAGCGCTGAGTTTTTTATATAATTGAGAGTGTTTACAAATTGTAACAGGAGAAGGTATGAGAAAGAACGGATTTACCTTGGCGGAAGTTCTGATAACTTTAGGGATTATAGGGGTTGTTGCAGCATTGGCGATGCCTTCGCTGATTCAAAGACACCGTGAAAAAGAGATGGTAACACGGCTGAAAAAGGCATATTCTGTTTTAAGCGCTGCATATATGAATGCAGTTTTTGAAAACGGTTATGCAGGGGATTGGTATTCAGTAAGCACTTATACTGCTGAAAACGCGCGAATAACATTTGAAATGTTTAAACCATACTTGAATATAGCGAAAGATTGCGGCACTGCAAAGGGATGTTTTGTACCAGACAACAAACGTGACAATTACAGAATGCTTGATGGTAGTACAGACTCAAGCAGCGGTAAAGGTAATATTGATTATGGTGTACCTTACAGTATAATGTTAAATGACGGTATGAGTGTTGCTTTTTGGAGTTACGGAACATCGGCCTTTTCTTATGGTCCGGGCGCTTTGTCAGCTGTCCGCGGTGTTGTTACGGTTGATGTGAACAGTGGCCGGAAGGGGCCGAATCAATGGGGGATTGACACATTTACATTTTTTTTAACAGATAAAGGAGCATTTGTACCGGGCGGAGCTGCGGAGATTACGCGTGCGGACTCAAAGTTTCCGGACTCTTGCAGCGTGGCAAAAAACACTGCGGCAGCTTGCGCTGCCTGGGTAATTTTCAACGAAAATCAGGATTACCTTCACTGCGATGACCTGTCGTGGGACGGCAAAACTAAATGCAAAGATTAGTAGTTCTGTCTGAACCCGTAATTAGGACGTCCGTGGTGGTATTGTGTTTGCGCAGGGCTGGAGCCTTGGCCTTTAAAACGGATACCGCCTTTATTCTCTTTATTTTTACTTTTTTTATCTTTTTTGCTGCTGCCAGTTTTATTTTGAAGCGGCTCACTTACTTTCTGCTGCGCGTACTCGTCAGCGGTCGGATAAACGTGCTGCTCTTTAGAGCCGGTATATTTGTTCTGAACGTTTTGCTGATAATTTTGCTGCTGCTGTTTGTGTTGCGGATTATTTTTGGCAGCTTCTATTTCCTTAAGGATTTGTTCATTAATCTCAAACGTGTTGCGGTCTGCTATATCACGGTTGGGGCCGTAGCCTTTAACATCAGCAAATGCCGCAGGGGTGAGAAAACAAATTAAGGTTAAAATTAAAATAGTCTTTTTCATGGAAATCTCCTTTTGTTCATATTCTATCATGTTAGTTATGTTTTGGGTATAGTGTGTATATATAATTTTAACGATTTGTAACAGGAGAAAAGCCCATGCGGCTGCCGGAATACTTAAAGCGACCGATAATTGATACAGACAAAACACGCGTAGTGAGGCGTGTTTTCCGGGAAAACCGCCTTAACACGGTTTGTGAAAATGCGCGCTGTCCGAATAAGGGCGAATGCTATGCGAAAAACACTGCAACGTTTTTGATTATGGGTAATGTCTGCACGCGAAACTGCCTTTATTGTAATATTTCCTGTGCAAAGCCCGCGTCGTTGGACGCGAACGAGCCGAAAAACATTGCAAAAGCGGTTAAGGCTTTGGGCTTAAAGTATGCTGTTCTGACTTCCGTAACACGTGACGATCTTCCTGACGGCGGCGCAGCGCATTTTAAGCAATGTGTTGATGAGATTCGCGCGCTCACGCCGGATGTAAAAGTTGAGATTCTGACTCCGGACTTCAAGGGCGGCAAAGCCGCATTGGATGTGATAATCGCGGCGCAGCCGGATGTTTTTAATCATAATATTGAGGCTGTGCGTGAATTATTTGCCTCTGTGCGCCCTCAGGCTGACTACGAGCGCTCATTGGAGGTTCTGAGATATATTAAAGCCCCCCTTGTTAAAGGGGGGAGAACCGCATCGCGGTGGGGGGATTTAACCACCAAGTCAGGCCTAATGGTCGGTCTTGGCGAAACTTTCGGTCAAATTGAAGCAACTTTGCGCGACTTGCACGCGGCCGGGGTGGATATTGTGACAATAGGCCAGTATATTCAGCCTTCTAAGTCGCATTTGGCCGTGGCGAAGTACTATGCGCCGGAAGAATACGCCGACTTACGTGTGCTTGCGGACAAAATCGGTTTCAGGCATCACCAAATCGGCCCGCTTGTGCGCAGCTCTTACCGCGCCGCAGAGCTGATTTAGATTTTAAACGGATAGTCGTCCTTAATTTCCCAGCCGTCGTGCTGTAAAAGCTTTGAGCAATAGTATTTGCTTGTTCTGCAATCTTCTAATAATTGTTCTCTGGAAAAGTCTTGCCATGGTGTACTGCCGTTAACCTGAAAAACAAAAGAATTCCTGCCGTCGCTGGCAGAAGACGCATTATTTATTGTATCAAAATACGGGTCTTTGCATGTTTTGTAATGAACACAAAATATAACATGTGTACTTGCACAATAATCATCAATATCCGGGGGGGTGGCTATACTTTTACGTATAAACATTCCTGAACCGTCCGGAAAAGCAGCATTAACCCCTTTAGCAGTTGTTTCAACTTTAATTGTTTTCATATAAGGCGTATAATTTGTATTAAAAAATTGTAACATCAGACTTGAATCATTTGCGGCTGTAAGCATTGAGCAATCAACTTCATAGTCTTCGACAATTTTCATGAGAGCAGCTTTCTGAAGTACAGAATGAAATTTTTTAATCCGTATTTCAAGAATTTTTTTCTTATGATGCGCAATCAAAGCCGGCATAACAAGCGCTGCAACGACCCCTATAATCCCTAAGGTTATCAATACTTCTGCCAATGTGAATGCTTTTTTCATATAATAATCTCCTTTATTGATGTTATTATTATGATAATAAAATTAGCATAAAATGTCAAGAGTCTTGTTTATAATTATAAACAAGGAGAATTTATGCACAAAAGATTGAGAAATTTAGGCTCAAGCTGGGGATTGGTGATTCCGCTGCCTATTCTGGAACTTCTGAAAGTAAACCCTGTGCTGGACGAGGTTGAATTGATAGTCGAAAATGATATATTAAAGATTAAAAAATATAAAAAAGAAGATTAAGAAACATGAGCCTGCAGCCTCTGTGCCGCAGAGCCGGTGTCGTCCACAGTCTTGTAAAAGCTCTGCAGTTTTCTTAAATGGTAACCGCGCCTTGGCGCAAGATTTTTATTTCATCTCCACAAACTTCGGCAATGGTTGACTCAAGGCCTTTTGCACCTTTGCCCGGGATTATTAAATCTGCCAGCACGCCCATGTTTTCGCATGCCTGTTCGTAAGTCAGTGCTGACGGCTGGCCGGAAAGGTTTGCGCTCGTGGTCGCAAGCACCCCGCCGGGCGCTTCAAGGCAAATTTGGCGGAAATTTTCGTTGTCAGGCACGCGGATTCCAACCGTCTCCAGGCCCGAAGTCAGATAGTCCGGCGTGTTTTTGCTTTTTTTCAAGACCAGCGTAAGAGCACCCGGAAAATGCTTCTTCATTAGCAAATGCGCAGCTTTCGGAACATCTTCAACATAATGCAAAAGCGGATAAATATCGTGCGACATCAGTATAAGCGGTTTTTGGGGTTCGCGGCGCTTGATTTCGTAGATTCTGCGCACGGCTTTCTCTGATGTCGGCAGACAGCCTAAACCCCATACAGTGTCTGTCACAAACGCGATTACGCCGTCATTC
>JAIRZW010000103.1 GCA_031267015.1 Heliobacteriaceae bacterium
GCCGGTACAATGTTATCCGGGTGGCCTTCAAGCTCGCACGCAATCGACAGCAAAGCCGCTTCGTCAGCAGGCCGCCCTAAAAGCTCATTGGCTGCCAAAAGCCCGCCCACGATTACGGATGAAGAACTACCAAGCCCTCTGGTTATAGGGATTTGGGTGTGAATTGTTATTTTTAACTCATTCGGAGTCTGGCCGATATAGCTGTACAACAGTTCTATAGCCTTATAAATAAGGCTATTTTCATCCAGCGGCGCGCTTTCCAGCATGATATCATGCTCTAAATCCTTGTCGTATATGACGTTTATCTCAATTCCCGTGCCTGGTAAAACAGTTTCTTCAATGGTTATAGTGTTATAAATCGGCAGTGCTATGCCCAGGCAGTCGAATCCGGGGCCTATATTAGCGCTTGTAGCCGGAACTTTTACGCTTATTTTCATGCTTCACATACTAGCACGAATATGCTACAATAACAACATGTATAAAATTTATCCGTATTTTACAAATGACGGCTCTGTAGGGTTGTTTTCGCCGGAGGCCGACGATATCTACCATTCTTCGCACGGCGCGCTTACCGAGGCCTGGGAAAAATTTGTTTTACCAATAAAAAATTTACCGCGCGACATAAAAATTCTGGATATTTGTTTTGGAATTGGTTATAACACAAAAAGTTTTTTAGAATTTTTGACAAATTACGCTACGATAGATGCCGATAATATTTCTAAATTCAATTTACATATCGACGCGGTAGATGTCGATAAAAACCTGGCGTATTTGTCTCCGTTTTTTGTAACCGGCAAGAAAAATTTCAAAAATAATGTGCTTGATTTTGATAATGATAAAATTACCCGATATCTGAACGGTAAAACAGAACCGAAATATAAATTAAGCCGCGAAACAAATATCGTTATATACGAGCTGCTTCGTCATTGTGAGGAAGACTTTCTGCCTGACGAAGCAGCTCAGCTCCTTTGTAACAGAAAATATTCTATTTTCTATGACAATTATATAGTAAATTTACACAAACGCGGCTTCTTACATAATATTTATTATCGCAACATATCTAGAAGTTATAAAAAAGCCGTGAAATGCCTTAAAAATAACAATATTACTCTTAACCTTATAATAGACGATGCGCGTAATGCAGTAAAAAACAGTAAGGAAATTTATAATTATATATTTTTAGACGCGTTTACGCCGAAAAAATGCCCGGAGCTTTGGTCGGTTGAGTTTTTTAAATCTTTGTATGAGCATTTGGCTGAGGGCGGGATGGTTTTGACATACTCACGTGCAGGAAATGTTCGTGAGGCGTTTGAGCAGGCCAGGTTTCATGTAGAGCGGCGCAAAAACGGGATGACGGCGACAAGGAGGTCTTTATGAAATATGACGTAATAATTGCGGGCGGCGGTACTGCCGGCTGCGCAGCAGCTTATACAGCCGGCAAACTGGGCTTAAAAACCCTTCTGGTCGAGAAAAAAATCTACCTCGGCGGCGCGATCACTTCCGGGCTTGTAATCCCGGCAATGAAAGCCGGTGAAAACCAAATTAATACAGAGTTTTTCGAGGCTTTAACCGCTGAACTGCACTCACTTGGCGGGCAAGTGACTTATCAGGGCAACCCGGGCTGGTTCAATCCTGAGCTGGCAAAAGCCGCTTTAGACAGCTTAATATTAAAAGCCGGAGTAGAAGTGCTTTGGGGAGCAAAAATAGCCAATATAAATATTAATAACAGGCTTATTGAATCTGTCAAAATATTATCAGTATATAGCGATACGATATCTATTATGTTATCGAAACCTGTCGCAACGAGATACGTGATTGATGCGACAGGAAATTGCGATGTCGGAAAGCTTTGCCAGTGTGAATTTTTGGACAAACCTGATGAGCGGCAGCCTGTCAGTTTGCGATTTATGATGGGCGGAGTGGATGTTGAAACCTTCGGTAAGTGGCTTTTAGACTTTGACCCTGATAGAAACGTTACTACTGTGGAGTTTCCGCACCTTTCGACGGCTTATACGTGGGATGTCCTTGCAAGGGGGGCTGGTGAATGGGCTTTAAAGCCTTTATTTGACGATGCTGTGGGTAAGAATATCCTTAAAGACCACGACAGAAACTATTTTCAAGTATTTACAGTAGCAGGAATGCCCGGTACAATTGCTTTTAATTGTCCCCGGTTGCTTGATTGCAACATTGCAGAAGGGCGGCAGAGTATATTACGCCTTACCAACTTCTGTAAAGAGTATTTTCCGGGGTTTGAGAATGCTTTTATTTCAAATATTGCAGACGAGCTTGGAGTGCGGGTTTCAAAGCGAATTAAAGGGAAATACGTGTACACAATTGACGACCTGAAATCAGGCAAAAAGTTTGAAAACCCTGTTGTAATCGCAAATTATCCGGTCGATGTGCACAGTTCCGAGCGCGACAAGTCGACTTTACAGCACGTTAGCGATTATCAGCTTCCGATTGAAAGCCTTATGTCCGCTGATATTGACAATCTTTTTGTGGCCGGGCGCTGCCTGAGCGCTGATTTCAAAGCCCAAGGCGCTCTGCGCGTCCAACCAAGCTGTTTTGCCATGGGCGAAGGCGTTGCAAAGTATATTGTAACAATTTGTAAATGAGTAGCAAAAATTTTTGTGCTTAAACTTGATTAGCTTTCTTGATCTTGGATGCCAGAATCTGCGCGGCATTAAGCAGAGGGTCGATTGTGGGTGAAAATGGCGGGGCGTAGGTTAAGTCGTGTGCCAGAAAGTCTTCTACGGTAAGCCTTCCCAAAAGCGCAGAAGCAAAGATATTAACCCGTTTGTCAGCGTCACCCACGCCAACTGCCTGAGCGCCGAGAAGCCTGCCCGAATCAACATCAGCAACGAGTTTCAGCGTAATATTATTTACGTCCGGCATATAGCCGACTTTGTCGTATTTTGTTACGGTTGCGCTAACAGGGTTAAAGCCCTGTTGTTTCGCGTATTTTTCGGTTAAGCCTGTCATTGACATGGTTAAGCCCAGGCAGCGCGTGACAGCCGAAGCCAGCACGCCCGGGAATTCATCTTCAAACCCGCAGGCGTTCATGGCTGCGCAGCGTCCTTCTTTGTTTGCCACAGAGCCAAGCGGGGTCCAGATTTTAGCGCGGCTTATTACAAGCGTTTTTTCCGCGCAGTCGCCGCAGGCGTAAATATCAGGAACGCTTGTTTCCATGCGCGCATTTACTTTAATTGAGTTGCTTATGCCCAGAGCAATTCCGGCGTCAAGTGCGATTTCCGAATTCGGCTTTGCGCCTGTACATAAAATAACAAAATCACACGGAATATCAAGCCCGGAAGCTGTTCGTACTGCACGAACTCCGTTCATGTCGCCGGAAAATTCCGAAATAGTCTCTGAAGTCAAAACTTTATACCGGCCGTCGCTGTGTTGTCTAAGCTGCTCAAGGATAAGCTTTGACATGTCATCATCAAATATCGCCATTATGGTCGGCGAATACTCCAGAAGGGTTACGTTCAAATTCTGCTTGACAAGCGCTTCCAAAAGCTCGATTCCTATGTAACCGCCGCCAACAATTACAGCGTTTTTAGACTGTAAAGCCTTTTCTTTAACAGCGATTCCGTCTTCGATTTTGCGTAATGTGAATACATTCGGCAAATTAACGTTCTGAATCGGCGGAATCACGGCAGATGCGCCGGTTGCTATAATTAATTTGTCATATTCAATCAAAAAACTGTTCCGCTTAATCATATCAAAAATCAAAACCTGCCTGGATTCAGGGATAATTTTAACCGCACGGTGCTGAAGGTGCACATGAATCCCCTGCGCCTCAAATTCCTCCGGAGAGCGCACAAGAAGCATTTCATAGTCTTCAAAATTCCCTTCAACATAATAAGGAAGCCCGCAGCCTGAATAAGAAACGTGTGTATCGTCAGTGTAAATGTCGATTTGCGCGTCCGGTAAAAGCCTTCGGGCTTTTGCCGCAGCTTTTGCGCCTGCTGCTACGCCGCCTAAGATTACGATTTTCATACCCGCAATATAATGCAGCATATGAAATATTACATTGCCCGGTTAATTAGTGCCGGATGTCTTTAAAAACATTTCTTTCATAAATTGGCAGTAGCCGTCGAGTTCTTTATCGAATTTTTCAACCATACCAACCAAACCGGTTATTTCAACAATTAATTTTTCATCCTTGAGATTTTTGTACATTTCACACTCCTTATAAATTTATATACGGACATGCACGCAAAAAACTTTAATTTTGTGGGGGCAAATGTATTTTTATGTTAAGATAACTGTAAGGAGAAAAAAATGACAACACAAATTATTGAAGCTAAAAAAGGCAATATTACTGAGCAAATGGAATATATAGCAAAAAAAGAGTGCGTAACGCCGGGATTTTTACGCGAAAAAGTCGCGTCAGGGCGCGTGGTAATCTTAAAGAACAACCGCCGCGAAGATGTGATTCCGACCGGCGTGGGCGAAGGCTTAACCGTGAAGATTAATGCGAATATCGGGACTTCCATGGAGCGTTCTGATTTGCAGACCGAGCTTGATAAGGTCAGAATAATTGAACTTACGGGCGCGGATGTTTTAATGGATTTGTCTACGGGCAATGATATTGACAGCACGCGCAAGGCGATTCTTGCGGCTACGAAACTGCCTATCGGCACGGTTCCGATGTATCAGGCCGGAAAAGAAGCGTTTGACGATTTTCAGGATGTAGGAAAGCTTTCAAAAGATAAATTGTTTGCTGATATTGAAAAACAATGCCGCGATGGGGTTGATTTTATCACAGTGCATTGCGGGGTTACAAAGTTTGTAGTGGAGCAGCTTGAGCGGCAGGGGCGCGTAACGGATATTGTGTCGCGCGGCGGGTCTATGCTTGCGTGCCGGATTAAGGCAACGGGTGAAGAAAACCCGCTTTATGAATATTACGACGAACTACTTGAGATTGCGCGCGAATATGATTGTACGCTTTCGCTGGGCGACGGTTTGCGTCCGGGCTGCGGAAACGACGCGGGTGACCGTGCACAGGTCGCGGAAACAATGATTTTAGGTGAACTCGTTAAGCGGGCACGTGATTTTGGGGTTCAGGCAATGGTTGAAGGCCCTGGCCACGTGCCTTTGAACAAGATTCCCGCAATGATGGAAACGATTAAGGTGTTAACGGATTATGCGCCTCTATACGTATTGGGGCCGCTTGTAACGGATATTGCGCCGGGTTACGACCATATTACAAGCGCAATCGGCGGAACTCTGGCAGCTTATCACGGCGCGGATTTCCTGTGTTACGTAACTCCTGCCGAGCATTTGGGTTTGCCTGACGTAAAACAGGTTCGTGAAGGGATTATCGCAAGCAAAATCTCTGCTCACGCGGCTGACATTGCGCGCGGAAACAAGGCTGCAATTGAGCGCGACAGGCTTATGTCAGAAGCGCGAAAAAACCTTGATTGGGAAGCACAACGCCGCTATGCGCTTGACAAGTGTGTGTTTGAGGGCGTAAACGTCGGCGAACCGTGCACAATGTGCGGGAAATATTGCAGCATGAAAATTTTTAACGAATATTTTGCAGGCTAAGCCTGCACCAGTCATGTCATTGCGCACTTGATGCGCAATCTTTGTTTTATCGGCTTCTAACAGTATTGGCAACTGTTTTTATTCCTCATTATAGACTAATTTCTTGCGCAAACTCCACTGAATTAAAGTCAGGACAAGGATTATTACGAACAGAACATACGCGTAAGCGCTTGCTTTGCCAACGTTAAAGTATTCAAACGCATTCTTGTAAATCGCGTAAACAAGCATGTTTGTGCTGTCCAGCGGCCCGCCCTGTGTCATTAAGTAAATAAGGTCAAATACCTGAAATGACGAAATTGAAGTGATTATGACCACAAAAAATATCGCCGGCGAAAGCAGCGGCACTGTCACGTTTTTGAAGGTCTGAAAAGCTGTTGCGCCGTCGATTTTTGCGGCTTCAAACATAGAATTGCTTATCCCGGCAAGCGATGACAAAAATATTACCATGTTGTACCCGATAAGCTTCCATACAGACACGATAATCAGTGCAGGCATTGCAAAATTCGCGTCATAAAGCCAGTTTATATGCAAAAAGCTTAACAGGCCGATGTTCGGGTCAAAAATCCATTCCCAAATCACGCCGATTACTATCATGGGGGTTATGAACGGCAAAAAATACGCTGTTTTGTAAAATTCTGCGCCCCTGATACGGGAATTCAAAATGCACGCAAGCACAAGCGGGATTATAACTCCCAAAACCGAGGTTGTAACCGCAAAAACAAC
>JAIRZW010000127.1 GCA_031267015.1 Heliobacteriaceae bacterium
TGACTCAAGCGTTTTCGGGTTAACCTCATCCAGGCAAACCCCGCCTGATGTCACAACCTCACCTTCTTTTGCGGTTCCGGCAATCGTAAGTTCAAAATTATGCAGCCGCTCAAGGATTGCGTCGCGCATTTTGCCGTCGATTTTGTGGCATTTTTCGTCCTGCAAATTTGGTTCTCCCTCTCCCGCCGGATTGACCTCCGGTGGGAGAGGGACGGGGTGAGGGGGCGGTTGATAATCCTGCAAATTATTTAAAATATAAACCGCAAGCGATTTCGGAATAAATTCAGCCAAAAGATTCTTTATTGATTTGTGCGGGTTTGCATTCAAAAGCGCCTGCAAATCCATTTCTTTGCACAAGTCAAACGAAACTTTGTACGGAAAACTTTCGCGCGCCCGGATTGAGGAAATCCTGTAAGCCTCCGGCCCTGAAATGCCTTTGTGGGTAAATAATAAGCCGCCAATGCTTACCCCCGCCAAATCCGACAAATCCTCTTTTGTCAAAAGCCCGGCCAGCGCCGGCCGCGGCTCAATAATTTTATGTCCTAAGCTTTTAATCATGTCATACGAGGCATGCCCGCCAATAGAAATAATATATTTATCAAAACCCGGCGGCAGCGCGCAAACCCGCTCTTTCACAAACCGAACCCGCTGCAAGGCTTTCAAAAACTTCTCCCGCACGTCTTTTGCACTGTTTGAGACGGGGAAAATCCGTCCGTCGTCCTGCGTGTAGGTTTTCACGCCCAGCTTCTCAAAAAATTCAACCGTATCCGCTGTTGCAAACCGCGAAAACACAGAATACAAAAACTTTTCCCCGCGCGGGTAATTTTTCGCAAGCTCTTTAAAGTCATATTCAGCGTGCGCTAGGTTGCAGCGTCCGCCGCCGGTCGGAAGCAAAGTCCTTAAAGGCTCGCCAAAATCAAACATGGTTACGTCGCACTTGTCCTGCAAAAAATACGCTGCCATACACCCGGCCGGCCCCGCTCCTATTATACAAACCTTAATATACATTTGCCCCCCGGCCGGCCCTGCACCGGTTGTAGCGGCTTTAAACCCCCTCGACCCTTGTTCCATACAAAAAGACCATTTCAGGGTTTTCTAAATCACCGTGCAAATCAATTATTGACTTGCCCAGCACCGGATGAACATAATCCGGGATTAATTCCAAAAGCGGAACCAGCGTAAACGCGCGCAAATGCACAAACTTATGCGGAATTGTCACGGTTTCGTCGTTAACTATATCTTTATTATAGAATAATATATCTATATCTATTGTTCGGTCTTCGTAAACGCCAGATGCGTGAGGCTTGCGGCCGAGCTGCTGCTCGATTCTTTTGCATTCGGCAAGCAGGTCTTGCGGTGAAAGGCTTGTCTTAATCTCAACAACTGCGTTCACAAACCAGGTTTCGGTATTCATGTCCCATGGTTCGGTTTCGTAGAAAGACGAGGTTCTGATAATATCGACCCCTTCGGCACCGCCAAGCAGGGATGTTGCCTGCTGCACATACCCGACTCTGTCGCCGCTGTTTGAACCTAAGCTTAAATAAACTATTGCCATGATAGTATTCTAACGATTTTTGCAGAAACTGTCAAGCTTTTCGTCATTGCGAGGAACGCCGGCAGAGGTCAATCTGGCGGTCAATCCGACGTGACGAAGCAATCCGGTATTTCATAATAAAAGCCGTTTTCTGAATAACTTATTTCCTGATGCACCTAACGTTGTTGAGAGTGGCCTTGGGGCTCCGGACGCGGGGGCCACCAAAATGCTGGTACCAACCTAACTCCGGAGAGGCCTCCGAGGCTGACCAGTAGGGTAGGGCGGTGATCGCAATTCCGAGAAGGTTTGAGTTCATATACATTGAAAGCAACTCATCTCTGTTTGGAAGCGAATAATCAGGGTTCTGGTTTGTACAGGCTTGCGCAGCCTCATCAAAGCCGGAAATTGCAGCATTGGTTCTGACAACATCAGGTGCATAGGCTATTGATGTTTGGTCAGGGTAAAGTACTGTCACAAAGCCTATATCCTGACCAATCTGGTTTGGCTTTGCAAGGCCGTTCATGTCGTAAATAGCATTTACGCATACTCTGTCTTGACCATAGTGGTTCGCTTCAGGGTCATCCTGCATGCAGTTCGGATTGTAAAATAAGTTTACCGAATATCCGTTTGCCATCACAAAACCGTAACTTGGAGTGTTGGTTTTAGTTGTTACTCCACTTGCCATGCCTGCTGCCAACTCATGAAGCTTCACAGGCATGGTCATAGGGGTTTCAGACATTGATTTTATCTTATTCGCGTCGGTCTCAATTCCGCATTTGCGTAAGTTATCATTGTCGCAGGTCTTGAGCATCTTTATTTGCTTTTTTAGTTGATTTTCTACAAAATCCTGCGCGTCTGCTGAATCAGATATACTGCCGTTTATTGTTATGATTCGCACACCTTCGCCTATTATCGACAAAGCCCGTTTACGCGCTGTTGCGTAGTCCTTGTATTTTATATCTTTTATCAATGCCGGAAGTACCAACGCCGCTACTACACCGATAATTCCCAGAGTTATTAAAACCTCTGCCAATGTGAACCCTTTTCTCATAAGTCCTCCTATTAAGACTTGTAAACACATATTAGTGTATAAGAAAACTTACGGCTTGTCAAGTGTATGTTGGTGTCTTTTTGTTATAATGTTTATTTCTTCCGTGACCACGGCCACCAGCGCTTGTTCTTTTTAGGCTGCTGTGAAGCCGCTTTTGCGGTTTCAGGGTTCGCAAAGACGCTCGTTGCAAGAGTGTTTACATACTTATTCGCAAGATGCGCATAATCAAAAACTATTACGCCTTTTGCTTTCTGCTTGCGCGCCTCGTGAATCTGGCGGATTAAGTCCTCCTCAGAACCGTTCATAAAGGTTACGAAACTCCCCGCATAACAGTCCGTCTCAGGCGATTTGGATTTTATTACATCTCTCATCATTATACTTGCGGTTTT
>JAIRZW010000135.1 GCA_031267015.1 Heliobacteriaceae bacterium
ATAATCAAGCGGGTTTTTTGTTAAGACGACAATATCAATATCACTATCGGGGCGCGCGTCGCCGCGGACTTGCGAGCCGTACACGTACAAGCCCTCAAAGCCTTCAAGGGTATCTTTAAGCGCGTCTGCAAGTTTGCGTGCGATTTCGTCTACTACTGCTTTCATAAGCTTATTATACCAGAAAATCCCGGCAAAAAGCAAGGTGCGTAAAACGCACCCTACAAACTAATAAGCATAATATTTCCCTACGTATCAATATTCGTCGCATAAATCGCATTGGATTCAATGAAGTTTCTACGCGGAGCCACGTTGTCGCCCATAAGTATGTCAAACAACTGGTCGCAAAGCATTGCATCCTCAATACTTACTTTCAAAAGCGTACGCGTTGTCGGGTCCATGGTAGTTTCCCAAAGCTGCTGGGGCATCATTTCACCCAAGCCTTTGAAACGCTGGATAGTCAAGCCTTTTGAACCGCGCTCGTCAATGAGTTTTTGAAGCTGCTCAAATGATTTAATCTCATACTGCTCGGTGTCGGTTTCAAGAATCAGGCTGTCTTCTTCCTCAATCAAATAGTCGCGAATCAACGGATAAGAGGCTTTCAGACGTTTGTACTCTGAAGACTTTATAATGCTTTGGCTTACAATCACATGTTCTTCCGCGTTTACGTTCAACTGGAGCGAATACCGCGCGTTTTCAGGGTTGTATTTCAACGAAACCTTATAATTCTCAGCCTCGGCAACGTTGTAATTCTTCGCGTGGTCTTGCAAATAGTGCGACAGATAGTCCACGACCTTGTTCATTTTTGACTGGTCTTCAAAATCTTCGGCGTTAACCTCCGAACGCACAAGCCCGCGCAGCAATACAGCAGGATAAATGTTCAAAATCGGGTTGTTGTAAGAGTTATAGAATATTGACATGTTCTTAAGCAGCTCCAACAAGTCGTCACCGGTCTTTGTCTTGGATTTGGTTTTGTCAGACAGGCTAAGGTTCTTAATCCCGCGCTCTTTAAGCAGTTTATCCATTGCGTGCTCGTCGTAAAGGTATTCGGAAGTTTTTCCGGTCGTAACCTTGAACAGCGGCGGCTGTGCAATATAAATGTAACCGTTGTCAATAAGCGGTTTTGCGTAGCGGAAAAAGAACGTCAGCAAAAGCGTTCTGATGTGCGCACCGTCAACGTCCGCGTCGGTCATGATGATTATTTTGTGGTAGCGGAGCTTCTCAATGTCGACTTCTTCTTCGTTCTTGCTTATGTTTATGCCGAAAGCCTGCACCATTGACTGGATTTCAGTGTTTCCGTAAATCTTGTCAAGCCGTGCGCGCTCAACGTTAAGGATTTTGCCGCGCAACGGCAGAATCGCCTGAAACATACGGTTTCTGCCCTGTTTTGCGGAACCGCCCGCTGAATCGCCCTCAACAATGTAGATTTCGCATCTTTCAGGCTCGCGGTTGGAGCAGTCAGCAAGTTTGCCCGGCAAAGTCGAGTTCTCAAGCGCTGATTTGCGGCGGGTTAATTCGCGCGCTTTTCTTGCGGCTTCGCGTGCACGCTGCGCCTGCAACGTTTTTTCCAGAATCGTTTTAGCAATTTTCGGGTTAAACTCAAGCCATTCGGTCAATTTATCACGCACAGCATCCTGAGTGGCTGCCATAGCTTCCTGATTGCCCAGTTTTTCTTTTGTCTGGCCTTCAAACTCAGGGTTTGGAATCTTCACGCTCACAATCGCGGTTAAGCCTTCACGAACGTCTTCACCCGAAAGGTTTTGGTCAGAATCCTTGAGGATGTTGTTTTTGCGCGCATAGTCGTTCAAAACCCGCGTAATTGCGTTTCTGAATCCTGTCAGGTGCGTTCCGCCGGAATGCGTGTTAATGTTGTTCGCGAACGACAAAACGCTCTCGTTGTAAGCGTCTGTGTACTGCATTGCGACCTCAATCTGCATGCCGTCAACAACTTTGTCCATGTAAATTGGTTTGTCATGGAGCGGGTTTTTATTTTTGTTCAAAAACTCAACATAGCTTGCGATTCCGCCAACGTAGTGGAATTCCTCGGTTGTCGGCTCGACCGCCGCGCCTGATTTGTTTATGAAAATAATTTTTAAGCCTTTATTCAAAAACGCCATTTCTCTGAGGCGGTTTGCGATTATGTCAGAGTCGATTTCTGTTGTGTCCGTAAAGATTTCAGGGTCAGCCCAAAAAGTCGTTTTCGTACCTGTTTTTTCGGTTGTTTCACCTTTTTCAACCGGTGCAACCGGCTCGCCGCGCATGTATTCCTGTCTCCAAACATGGCCTTGACGTGAAACTTCAACAATATATTTTTCCGAAAGCGCGTTTACAACAGACGCGCCAACGCCGTGAAGTCCGCCGGAAACCTTATAGCCGCCGTCGCCGAATTTTCCGCCTGCGTGAAGCACGGTATGAACGATTTCCAGCGCGGATTTACCACTGTCCGGCTTGATGTCGACCGGGATTCCGCGGCCGTTGTCTTCGACGGTTACGCTGTTGTCTTTATTAACAGTCACAAAAATATCGGTGCAATAGCCTGCGATTGCTTCGTCAACAGAGTTGTCCACAATCTCGTAAACACAGTGATGCAAGCCTCTTTGCGAAGTCGAACCAATGTACATACCCGGCCGAAGTCTTACGGCTTCAAGACCTTCCAAAACCCTGATATTACTTGCGTCATAGCCTGCGTCGGTCTTTGTTTCTATACTCTCAATTATATCTTCTGGCATATTATCTCCCCTTTTTCTAAAACTATTATAGCATAAACAGACAGATTTAGCTCAAAATTAATATTTGACTAACGCCTCGCAATGACGTGAGGGTTCGCAATAACGTGCCAGTTATTTAACAACCTTGTATAAAGCCTCGACCACGACAGGGTCCCATTTTGCACCGGTTTCTTTTTTGATTATTTCCAAAGCCGCGTCAACATCAAACGCTTTTCTCTGCGGACGGTCGGAAGTCAACGCGCTGAACGCGTCCGCTGCCGCGATTATGCGTGAGCCGAACGGAATCGAATTGCCTTTCAGACCCTCAGGCTTGCCTGAGCCGTCAAAACGCTCGCTCTGGTAAGTTATGTACGGAACCACTTCGGACAAAAAGTTTATGTTCATCAACAAATGAACCCCTAAATCAGAATGCTCCTGAATCTTTTTCAATTCTTCCGGCGAAAGCTTGCCGGTCGCCGCAAACAGCTTCTCAGGAATCGCTATCTTGCCGATATTTTGCAGCAAGCCTGCATAGTAAATCAAGTCAGTTGTTTTCTCATTTAATTCAAGCTCTTTACAAATTTTTCTTGCAAGTTCAGCGGTGTTCCGTGAGTGCGAAACCTTATACTGGCCTTTAGCGTCAACCGCAGAAGCCAGGCGTTCTACAAATTCCTGCTGATAGTTGCACAAGTCGCCAATAAGCGCGGTCAATTCCGCCCTGATATGCTGCAAATCGCCGACAACAGAGTTTTCATCTTCAATAAGACGGTTTGCCTCATCAATCGTTTCCTGAAGCGTCATGGAAGTCGCAAACAGCGACGCAATACTTTCCACAAGCTCAACATAACGCGGCTGGACATCTGCAATAACAATTTTGCCAACGGTTTTTACGCTGCTAATCATCGGAATCTCAATACCTGAAACCTCACTTCCGGCACTGCCTGCCAACTCCGGCTTGCCATCCCTGAAAAGATAAATCCGGCAGCCCGGCATATCCAGCATTTGCATAATTGAATGCGCAATGGAATTGAAAATAGCATGCTCTGAGTCAAAGCTCAGCACGGAAAGAGTATTATTCATAGAATACAGCGAAATCAACTCTTTCAACTGGTTTTTTAATCCGGACTTTTTATCCTTGACGCCCGCGCCGATTTTTTGGGCTAAATCCTGTGATATCAAGTGTTCTGAGATAAAGTCGCCCAAGTTGAGCGCAAAAATTTCCTCTAACGGGTCGTTGCCCATAAGCGCCTCGGATTGGGCAAAAAGCGACACACCGTTTTTAATCTCTTTGTTTTTCATGAAAATATCATCCTTCTATACATGTCTATATTTCCATATACGGCACAATCCGTAAAAAACTTTAGCGTTTTTTACAAAAATTCATACTTTAGTTGGAGAAAGTTCATACTAAGGTTTAGTGTGTGAGGCTTTGTAGTTTTGAACAAAATCTTCCTTAAGTTTTGTTATAGCATCCGTTTTATTTTGCGCAGTCTTCATTGCCGCGTCATACTCCGGTGAACCCTTCTCTAATTTAGGCAATGTTTCATTGTTCAATTCATCCAAAATTTGTTGT
>JAIRZW010000021.1 GCA_031267015.1 Heliobacteriaceae bacterium
CATGTTTCACTTCTTCTATATTAGTAAAAGCAAAATTAATTGTCAAGCAAACCGCTCGTTTTCAATTTTTCGACGAACCCCGGCTTAGCCGCGCCAATGTATGGCAAGCCCCTGCCATGCCCGAATAAATCAAGCCCGTAGCCTATCAAAAACGGAGAGTTTTCTTCCGAGAAGCCTGCAAAATCAGGCTTTAAATCTTTGCATATTTCGACACGCTTATCGGCCTTGTCATATAACACAGCGGTCTTTACGGACTTCGCCCTCAGGCTTTTAAACTGTTTAACCAGCTCGTTAAGCGTGTTGCCGGTATCTACTACATCATCAGCGATTAAGACATTTTTGCCATTTAAATCAGGCAGTTTGCCGGATATTTTAATTTTTCCGCTGCTTTGCAGCCCGTGTCCGTAACTGCTTACGCTTATATATTCCATCTGCACCGGCATCTTTAAGTGCTTAACAAGCTCCTGAAAAAACGGAGTGCCGCCGCGCAGGACACAAACAGCAGTAAGCGGTTCGTTTTGCGGGTAGGAATTGTTAATCTCGTCTGCAACCCTTATGATTTGCTTCTTAATTGCTTGAGGCGGCTTTAGCACTTTAAGATTTTTCGCAAAAAACTCAACAGTACCAAAGTCAGGAAACACTTTAAACGGACTAAGCTTTGAGCCCGTAAAACTGTCATATCCGGTTTTTGGCAAAGCAGGCTTGTTATTATCCGTGGTATAGCTATTCAGTCTGAATGCGCTGACAGGTAAAATTCTCATATTAAAATGCTATTTAATCCGGCTCAAAATTGCAAGAAAACCGGTTCATATCGTTACAATACTTATTTTATTATATACGATTTATAACCCTCTTGAAAAATTTATGCTTTTCATGCTATGATATTGTTAAAGAATAGGAGCATACATGTTTGAACGTTTTACAGAGAAGGCTATTAAAGTAATAATGCTTGCACAGGAAGAAGCGCGGCGGCTGGGTCACAATTTTGTCGGCACCGAGCAGGTTTTACTCGGGTTAATCGGCGAGGGCACGGGCGTTGCCGCAAAAACCCTTAAATCAATGGGCGTAACCCTCAAGGACGCGCGCGCTGAGGTGGTGAAGATTATCGGCCGCGGCTCAGGGTTTGTGGCAGTGGAAATCCCGTTCACACCGCGCGCAAAACGTGTTTTGGAACTTTCCTGGGATGAAGCAAGACAATTAGGACACAATTATATAGGCACGGAACACCTGCTTTTAGGCCTGATTCGCGAAGGCGAAGGCGTTGCCGCACGTGTTTTGGAGAATTTAGGCGTTGATTTGAACAAAATCAGAAGCAACGTCGTTAAAATGCTCGTCGAATCCAATCCGCAGGCAGCAACTTCAGGCTCAAGCTCAAGCGTATCGTCGTCATCTTCGGGCTCAGGCGGAAAAACAAAAACCCCGAGCCTTGACGAGTTTGGCCGCGACCTGACTTTGGCCGCGCAGGAACTGCGTCTTGATCCGGTTGTAGGCCGCGAAAAAGAAATCGAACGCGTAATCCAAATCCTTGCACGCCGTACAAAGAACAACCCTGTTCTAATCGGTGAGCCCGGTGTTGGTAAAACTGCAGTCGCGGAAGGCTTGGCAATCCGCATAGTTAACGCGGAAGTCCCGGACATTCTTGACGGCAAAAAAGTTATTCAGCTTGACATGGGGCTTTTGGTTGCCGGAACTAAATACCGCGGCGAATTTGAAGAACGCTTGAAAAAAATCATGGACGAAATCCGTCAGGCAGGAAATATTATTCTCGTAATCGACGAAATGCACACGCTTATTGGCGCGGGCGCGGCAGAAGGCGCGATTGACGCGGCAAACATCCTTAAGCCGGCGCTCTCACGCGGCGAAATTCAGGTTATCGGTGCAACAACCCTTGACGAGTACAGAAAATACGTTGAAAAAGACTCTGCGCTTGAGCGCCGTTTCCAATCCGTAATCATTGAAGAGCCTTCTGTTGACGAGTCAATAGAGATTATCAAAGGCTTGAAACCGCGCTATGAAGACCACCACAAGCTTATAATTTCAGACGAAGCAATCGTTGCGTCGGTAAAGCTTTCTGACAAATACATCACAGACCGGTTTTTGCCGGACAAAGCAATCGACGTAATCGACGAGGCAAGCTCAAAAGTCCGCCTGAAAGTTGCAACGCTTTCACCTGAAGGCAAAGAGCTTGAAAAAGAGCTTCGTGCGCTGATTAAGGAAAAAGAAGACGCAATTCGGAACCAAGAATTTGAACGGGCTTCCCAGTTGCGCGACGACGAGGCTGACATGAAAGACCGGATTCGTGAAATGGCGCAGAAATACCGCGAAGAACACGAGGCAAACAAGCCGACTGTTACCGAAGAAGATGTTGCGGGCGTAATCGCTATTATGACGGGCGTTCCGGTAACAAAACTTACCGAGGGCGAAAGTGAACGGCTGCTTAAGCTTGAAGACACTTTGCACGAGCGTGTAATCGGCCAGAACGATGCGGTTGTGGCGATTTCCAAAGCAATCCGACGCGCGCGAGTCGGCTTAAAAAGCCCTAACAGACCAATCGGAAGCTTTATTTTTTCAGGTCCGACCGGGGTTGGTAAAACCGAATTGGCAAAAGCGCTTGCAGAAGCAATGTTTGGCTCGGAAGACAACATGATTCGTGTTGACATGTCCGAGTTTATGGAAAAGCATTCAACGTCGAAGCTGATAGGCTCGCCTCCGGGCTACGTGGGCTACGATGACGGCGGGCATTTGACTGAATTGGTTCGTAAAAAACCTTATTCCGTAATCCTTTTCGACGAAATCGAAAAAGCGCACCCTGATGTGTTCAATATTATGCTTCAAATCCTTGACGACGGCCGGCTGACCGACGCAAAGGGACGCCACATCAACTTCAAAAACACTGTTATCATAATGACTTCAAACGTGGGCGCGAGCATGATTGCAAACAATTCGAAACTGGGCTTTACAACCGGCAGTGACGACGGCAAGGATAAGTACGAGCGGCTTAAAGACACTGTGTCTGAGGAAATGAAAAAAGCATTCAGACCGGAGTTCCTGAACCGTATTGACGAAACAATCGTATTCTCGCACCTGAACAAAGAAGAAATCCGTGAAATCGTTGATTTAATGCTGAAAGACTTATTCAAACGTCTTGCCGAGCGCGAATTATCAGTGGAAGTAACCGATGAGGTTAAAGACCACCTTGCTGACGCGGGATATTCAGAGGCTTACGGTGCAAGACCGCTTCGCCGTCTGATTCAGCGTAAAATTGAAGACGAGCTTGCAGAAGAAATTCTTTCAGGCAAATATCAGGCTGGCGACACAATCCGCCTGACGCTTGTCGACAGTAAAATAACTTTTGAAAAAGCAAAAGCTAAGAAAGCTAAAGTAAAAGAAGAAGAACCGGAGGAGGTAGCATCATGAAAACGCAGGATTTGAAAAAGACTGATATGACTGCATTTTGCCGGGGGGGGGGCGACCTCCTTTAAGCTCCGGACAGGGTTTTACGCTAGCTGAGGTTTTAATTACCCTCGGTATAATTGGTGTGGTCGCTGCTTTGACCATGCCGGCATTAATTTCAAACCACAGAAAAAATGTTACTTTGACAAAATTGAAAAAAGTTTACAGTGTCATGAATCAGGCATATGGTTTGGCTGTTGTTGAAAACGGCGACTTTGAGAACTGGGCAATGGATGTAAATAATGAGGGCGACCCGTTTCAACCCAGCTTGTTACAGCCTTCACTGGATTGGTACAATACGTATTTGGCAAAACATATACAGGCAAAAATAGCGCCGGGTAATGATGAAAATAACAAGCCGCTTGTCGTTATTTATTTTGCTGACGGCAGTCTCTTGACTTGCAGAATGGGATTTACTACTTGTATTTTTTATCTTGACCAAAAGGCTTACGAAAACAGCAAGGACGGAACAAACCATTTTTCATTTTACGGAGGCCGTGCAGCTAAAGTCTATTTTGAGCCTTATGCTTATCAGTGGGACGGAACAAGGGAAGACTTGATGAGCGAGAAACCCTGGATGGGCTGCAATGCCAACACAGACGGACATGCATACTGTGCAAAATTAATCCAGTATGACGGCTGGGAAATTTCGGATGACTATCCGTTTAAGTTCTAATAACTTTAACATAAAAAGTAAGCTTGACAAATTCCAAATTTCCTTATATGATAAGGAGTGGTTACATCTCGTACCAGA
>JAIRZW010000188.1 GCA_031267015.1 Heliobacteriaceae bacterium
GCAACCATAGCAATGATTACCAGACTCATCACAATCGGCGAAAGGTTCGGCAGCATAAAATGCCTGTAAGTCACGAGAATCCCGTAGAAAATCCCCACGATTCCGCCAATAACGAATATCGGCGCCATAATCCGCAGGTGTTCAGCCGCAAGCCCGATTAATTCAGGGCTTCCCTCGGAGATTATCAAGTCCATAATCTGGTTTGAGAATACGAAAAACAGCGCACCAACGAGCGTAAAGACAATCACCGTTCCGGTTAAGAACGTGTTGTAGAGCTTGTTTATGTAGTCTGTGGGTTTGTCGTTCAGGTTGGGAATAATTTTTGAAAAAACCGCTACTGCCGCGCTGTGAAACGGCCCTCCAACCCCGCCGAGCAGAATTAAGGCCAGTGACGGGATTTGGTACGCATAAAAATACGCATCCGAAACCGTTGATGCGCCGTAGTAATTCGCGATTACAACGTCGCGCAAAAAACCGATGAACTTGCTGAAAATCGTCACCATGGCAATCATCCACGCAGCTCTTAAAACACTTGTTGATTTATTTTTAGACACTTCAGCCATTTTTCCTCTACGTAATTATATCATAAAAAGCAATTTTTACGTGTTCAAATCCTTTATATAAATAAAAGAATAGATAATTTGGCAATCCGACAACAAAATCCGGCGCAGCGCTATTCACTGAAGCAGTGCGAATAGAAGCGCGGCAAAGGCTTTCTTTACTAAACCCGTTCAAAAAACGTCCAAAAATGTTCAAATGGCTAAGCGGAGCAACTGAGAGGAGTTCTTCGGCAGCGCAAACCCAGTGTGATGAAATGGCGTCATTATTTAAAATAAAAAGCTTAACAACTCAGGAAATAGGAACGATTCCGGGCAGTCAGACACAACATCATTATGCGAATAACTTCGCAGATGTATTTAAGATGTTTGGTGCGTAAAACGCACCCTGCTGCTACGCTTGTAAATTTTTGTAAAATCCGTAGGTGCGCCATGCGCACCGAAATTTAATTGTAGCACAAGAAGTATTTATTTTTATTTTTATCAAATAGCAAAAAATTTTTTGTTCATGTTTTAATAGAAAAAAAGGAATTCTTATGCAAATAAAACCAATTCAAACCGCAAGCTTCACTGGCGTGTTCCGTATTGAAGATGAAAGACTGCCCCGTTACAAAAATGCCAAATTCAACTACAAAGAAGACACTGAATTAGCCAAGAAAATACAGAAGGTATGGCTCGACTTAAATGATACGATTGGCATTTATGGACACCATCCTCGTAATCGCCGCAGGAGTGGATTTTGGCATATAGATACAGTCGGTGCTGTCAGTTCAACTGTGGACAAAACTATACGCCAAGCCCTTCATGAAAACAAAGTCAAATATAAGTATATTGATAATAAAACTTATGAAAAATACAGAAGTATTCAAATAGCAAAAGATGGCTATTTGGATATTACTGCTATTTTTGATGCCGCAAGAAAATTTTGGAAAATTCCCGGCCATTACAGAGTATAGGTGCGTAACTACTGCATTCCCGCAAGCTCCACGTACAGCCGCAGCGTCTTTTTGTCGCCCTCGTCAGGCGGGTACATAAAGGTTATTGAGTTTCTGCCTTTTTCAATATACGGCGAAATATCAATTTCAGTTATTCTTTTGCCAAAATGTCCGGCCGGCAGCTTAAAACATTCTTCTCTGCAGTTTATAACCACGCAGCATTTTGACACATTAAACTTGTTATCCACAATAATCCTCGCGTCCGGCTCGTAAGTGTAGAAATATTGCGCTGCCGAGTTTTGGGTTACGTCGGATGAGATTATGACGGGCTTTGTGCCCAGAGCGATTCCGGTGTAATAGTGCTGAAGAATCTTGTCATAAGAGTATTTCATCTCAGACCCCATGAACCCCGCGCCGTACTGGCTCATTCCGACCCCGTGGCCGAATCCGCCGCCGTAAGCCTTCACGCCCGTAAGGTTTGCATCCTCGTCGTAAATGTTTTCAAAAACAACGTTCGCACTCGGCAAGGCTTTGCCGTCTTTGGTCAAAAGCCGCCGGATTGCAAGCTCTTTGCGCACGGTTTGCGAACCGTTTTTAGTGACGATTTCAAGCTCTATAATTTTGCCGGATTCACCGCGGCGCTTGACTTTGAACTCTACGAACTCGTCTTTAAACAGGTCATTCAACTCACTTACTCCCCATTCGCGCGTCCAGCGGAAGTACGGAGAACGCATGTCATAAGAATCCGGCCGGGATTTGTAGTATTGCGACGCAGCTTCTTCTGTGTTAAGCGGGGTTTGCAAAATAATATCAGGCACGGCAATAAGATACGGCTTGCCCTCGTTTAAGAAAGCATTAGCATAGCTTTCCGTGTAGCCTCCTGCGGTTGAGCTGTAAAGAGCAAGGATTATGTCCCGGTGATACAGCGCCAAAACCCCTTCGGTTTGTTCCACTGCCTGATTTGAAAGCGGCTGTTCGGTGTTCGCACCAAAGTACACCTGGCTTGCGACCGAATCCACCACCTGATAATTCCCGCATCTGCTCCGCGGCGCAAGCACGTAATTGCGCGCAGCAACACTCTGGGCTTTCAGGGCTTCCAGCCCGAAACTTACAGGCATTTCGTTCGGCACAACGCCTTTGAGGTAATCTTCCACAGGCAAAACATTAACCAGATTGAATTTATCACCTTTTCTCACGATTTCAAAGGTTCCGCGATAGAGCGCCTGTTTGCCTGCGCGTTTCAGCCCCTGAACACCCAAAAGCCCTTCTGTACAAGTGATTACAAGCGCTCCGTCGATTTGTTCGGGCTGTTCATTGCCATATACAAAGAGGTTTTCGTTCTCAAGCTTTATTTTTATTGGTTTGTAGGCCGGATAAGTGTCCACAAGCACGGCGTTGTCGTACACATTGACTTTGTTGTTACCAAAAATCGTAATTTCAGTGTAATCATAGTTTTTAAACGCGGAATCCCCAATCCCCACACGCACAAACTCGGATTGCGGAGCGATTTCGGTTTGAGTGCATTCTGAAACAACTTGCAGTGTTTTTTCGGGCACGGTGTTGAAAGCCGCTGCCTGAACTGGCAGCAAACAAATTAACAACAATATTATTATTTTATTTCCCAAGTTGTTCCTTCTTTCGTGTCTTTTAAAACAATTCCGGCCTCGTCGAGCGCGATTCGGATTTTGTCCGCAAGCTCCCAGTTCTTTTCCTCGCGGGCTTTTTTGCGAACTGCGATTATTTCTTCCATGGAATCCCCCCGTACCCCCCTTGCAAGGGGGGCTAGCGCCATGCCGGCCTGCTTGATTTTCGCCTGTAATTCTTCTTCCGAAAGCTTCGGCTTGTCAAACGTGAATCCCAGCGCGGACGCAAGCTTATACAAGACCGTAAACGCATGCGGCTCGTCTTTATTCGCCTTGTTTGCAAGGTCAAACAGTACGGCAAGCGCTTTTGCAGTATTCATGTCTTCATCCATTGCCGCTGTAAACTCCTTGTATTCGGGCGTTTGCGTAATATCAAAATTATCGTCAATTTCAGTGCGCTTGGCGTTCATGAGCCGCTTAACCCCGTTTTCAGCAGCGATTAGCGCCTCGTCCGAAAACTCGACCGGCATGCGATAGTGGTTGGTCAAAATAAATAACCTGATTGTGTTTGCGTCGTATTTTTCAAGCAATTTGTCGATTGTGAGGAAGTTTCCGAGTGACTTTGACATTTTTTCCTTGTTTACTGTTACGAAACCGTTGTGGAGCCAGTAATTCACGAATTTTGCGTCGTTTGCGGCTTCGGACTGGGCAATTTCGTTTTCGTGGTGCGGAAACACCAAATCTGCGCCGCCGGCGTGAATGTCGATTGTTTTGCCGAGGTGCTTGCGGCTCATGGCCGAGCACTCAATGTGCCAGCCCGGGCGGCCCCTGCCCCAGGGGCTGGGGTAGCCGTGCTTTTCGTCTTTTTTCCAGAGCGCAAAGTCAAGCGGGTCTTCTTTTTTGTCGGTTGTTTCAACGCGGGCCCCGGATTCTAAGGCCTCAATTGGCTGCCCGGAAAGCTTTCCGTACTCAGAAAACTTTTTAACTCTGAAATATACATTACCCCCAACTTCGTAGGCATAGCCTTTTTCGATTAATTCCTTTATCATAGCAATCATTTCGCCGATTGTTTTGGTTGCAAACGGCTCAATGTCGGGCTTTAGAGTGTTAAGCGCTTTCATGCTTTCGTTAAAAACTTTGTACCAGTGCTGCGAAACCTCCTCCGGCGTTTTGCCTTCGGCTTCGGCTTTTTTAAGGATTTTGTCGTCCACGTCGGTCACATTGCGGCAATAAGTCACGTCAAACCCTTTGAAGCGCAGATACCGGTTCAGCACGTCCCACGTGACATAGCAGCGCGCGTGCCCCAGGTGCGCATAATCATACACCGTAGGTCCGCAGACATACATGCTGACCTTGTTTTCAACCAACGGCTTAAACTCTTCCAATTCATTTGTATAAGAACTATGAAGCTTCATGCCATAATTTTAGCACAAAATATTATTTTTTTGCAGCTTTTTTAGCAGTGCCCGAGTCAATTCCTATGTTCGCCATATCTTTGACATAAACCTTTAAAAACTCGTTTTCCTGAACCACGCGTTTATCCAGGTCAGGCCCGTGAAAAGCGGGATTATCGCGTTTAAGCACACCGTCTTTTAATACTAAAGCTTTTTTATAATCGCTCATAGTAGCATTTCCGTCACCGTGGATTTCAATATACGGCCCGTTTTTGTCGTCTTTATTTTCTTTGTATGTGATGTACTGCTTATTATCTTTAATAAAATTTTTCACTTGCTCTGTATTATTTTTATATTTTTCTTTTGCATTATTATACATTTCTTTTACTTCATCATAAGTCATTGAGTTGTGTGAGGCATACCAATTGCCGTCTTGCCCGATACTTCCGACCGGGATTTGAACTGTTCTTTTTGGAACATCGCTGTCGCTAAGGTTAAAATGCGGGTCATTCATAGTGTTTGCCGCATCTGTTAACGCTTTGTCCGGTATGTGAAACATACTTTTGATATCACCATAAGTCAGTTTATTATCTTTGTTGAGCTTTAATTCAATGCAGTTATAATCAATTAGATTCCAATTGAAGTCTAACTTATCTGAATATTCATCAAAATTGCGCTGTACATCCTCACGGATTTTTTTACCGGTGTCTGAAATGCCTTTAGGGAACTGAATCGTTTGAGTTCCTGTTGCGGTTTGCTTCGGAAGCTTTATTCCGTTGACTTGTTGAACACTTGGTGTTGAACCAACTTTTTTTGGGTCACCCATTCTTAATTCTCCTATATATTTTACCTGTATGTAAAATATATTATAGGACTTTTTAAGAAAAATTTCAAGTGCTTTCAAAAACTTAACATATCAAAAATTTTGCTGACCGGTTCAATCAGATTTTCCACGGGGCAGGTTTCGTCGAGTTCTAAAGTGATTGTCGGAATTCCTTTTTCTACGCCAGCCCAGGTGCCGAAACTTCCCGGCGTCGGGTAACCGATGTGTTCTTCGACAGGATAGCCGATAATTTGTGCGATTTTTTCGGCTGTTTCGCGTGCAGGGCCGTCGTAATTCACCACCTTGAACGGCGCATGAAGCGTCAAAATCAGTTTCGGCTTGTATTCCTCAATTACGCTGATTAGAAATTGTGTTTCGACTTCGCTTGCCGGGCTTTCGCCGCCCCAAAACTCATTCTTTTCCGTGCGCTCCCAGTTTGACGCCGGAAAATTCCGGTTCAAATCCACCCCGTTCGCGTTTGTGCGCGTTCCTGCCGCAAGCCCGTCAGGATTAAGGCAAGGGATGAACAACAGTGGGCTCTCCGGATGAGCCCCGATGTAATCCTCAATCAAAAACTTTCCCTGCGGCTCGTCGCCGTGGATAACGCCGATCACCAAAACGCTGTTATGGCCCTCGTTTCCAAGCAATTCAATATTTTTAACTCTACTTAAACAACGCATTGATAAATTCCCCGGCATTGAACGCTTTCAGGTCTTCCATTTTTTCGCCTACACCTACGAGCTTCACGGGAAGCTTCATTTCTTTTGCAATGGCAAGGATTATGGCGCCTTTTGCACTGCCGTCAAGCTTTGTGAGCGCCGCAGAAGTTAAATTGACAGCCTCTGCAAAGACTTTCGCCTGCTGCAAGCCGTTTTGGCCCGTGTTTGCATCAAGCACAAGCATGCTTTCGCGAAGGCTTTCAGGTGCGTTTTTATCAATCACAGCCTTGATTTTGGCTAATTCTTCCATTAAGTTGAATTTATTCTGCAAACGTCCGGCCGTGTCAACCAAAATCACATCATAATTTTCGGAACGCGCCTTTTGAATCGCTTCATACACAACCGCGGCCGGGTCAGCGCCGTCTTTGCGCACAATGTCAGCGCCCGCACGCTTTGACCAGATGTCAAGCTGTTCTTCGGCTGCCGCGCGGAACGTATCGCCTGCCGCGATTAGAACTTTTTTGCCCTCATTTTTAAACTTATACGCAAGCTTCCCGATTAAAGTCGTTTTTCCCGCGCCGTTAATGCCCGTAATAAAATAAATATTCAATGTACCCGGCTCGTACTTCAATTCAGTGCTGCCTGCGGCTTTGAGGGTTTGCAAAAACTCCTCTTTCAAATATTTCCGCACTTCAGAAGGTTTAATTTTCATTTGCCCCCCGCGCAATTTGTCAACAAGTTCTGCCGCATAATTCACGCCCAAATCCGCACCTATCAGCAGGTCTTCCATGTCCTCCAGCACAAACTCGGAAAACTCCTCCTCCTGCTCAACTGCGGAGGTTACGTTACCCACAAGCGCCTGCGCTGTTTGTTTAATAGTACTGAAAAAATTAAACATTGTCCAATCCGTTATCTACGACTACTTTTGCCAGAATCCCGTTTATAAACGCGGAGCTGTCATCAGTCGAATATTTTTTTGCAAGCTCAAGCGCCTCATCCACAACGACTTTCATTGGCGCTTCTTTAAGATATAAAAGCTCGGTGACAGCGATTCTCAAAATATCTCTGTCCATTTTCACCAGCCGTTCAAGATTCCAGTTGTTGGCGTATTTTTGGATAGTGTCGTCGATTTGCGCGTGGTGTTTCTGAAACAGCTCCACTATCGCAGCCGCATAATCCTGCACTTCATTTTTTGTATCAAGCGCGGCAAACTCGGCGATTTCGAGCGCGGCGAGCGCTTTTTCCGCAATATCACTCATTTCGTCAAGTCTTCCGGAAAGGTCGGACGTAAGCGGCACAGGCAGGTTTGCGGTTCCGATTGGCCTGCTGAGATTGGTTTCGTGGTCGGCCTCGTAAGTTTCAACCCGGTCTTTAATCTGCAAAAGTGAATCCAGTGCGGCTCTTAAATCGTCTTCAGCGCTGCCGGCAAGGACTCTTACGGATTTCAGTATAATATCTTCCAAATCAGCTTTGGAATAATTAGGGATTTTTTTAGCAAATTGTGAGAACAGGATAAACGCTAATTCTCTTGCTGCTCTGCGTGCTTGCATGTGTTCCTCTTTCTGCGTTCTGCAAGAAAATTATAGCACAAAGATTTACCGTCGCAAGTTATTATTATTTTTGCTACCTTTTCTTTTTGTTGCGACGCAAAAAGCGGATTGCCGGCAGAGGGCGCAAGGGCGGCTTTGCCGACATGAAGACCCGTTTAATGCCGGCAACCAAGCAGAAAAGGTACCGGCCATAGTCACTACCAAATGGATTGAGTGACGCCATTTTGCACGAAATCAAAGATTTCGGCAAAAGAAGGCAAGAAAAACCGCGACCGAATTAATGAACGTATCAGGGCACTGCGTCCCTGAAACCCCGCTTTAAATATCATCAAAAGCCGGTTTGGGGTATGCCTTATGAACACGATAGAAAATAGTTTTTCTGCTATTTTCGTGTGTGAATAAGGTTTACCCCAAACTAGGCGATTCTGCATATAATATTGATTAGTCTACACAACAGCGAACGGCATGCCTGATGTTTTTTGCATTCTGAGTTTGTTTAACCGCTCTTTGATTGACTGCGCCTGCGGTGAAAATGGTTTTGCACTCAGGAATTTCCGGTAATATCTCTGCGCGTCAGTGCGCTTGCCGAGTTTTTCAAAACAGATTCCGAGGCTTGCATAAGCGCGATAGTATTCGGGATTAATTTTGAGTAACTGGTTCAGCAGCAGCGAAGCTTTTCGGTAATCTTCCAGCTTCATGAGCAGTAAGGCTTTGTGTTCGTATGCCTTGATAAATTGCGGTGAATTTTCAATTAGCTTTTGGAAAACCATTAAGGCCATGTCGTATTCTTCGCATGCTTCGTGCGAAATCCCGAGCTGTAGGACTGCTTCCGGACTGTCAGGGTTAATCTGCACAGCGCGTATAAAACTGCGAATTGCTTCATCTGCTGCGCCCTCTTGCAAATGGCAGATTCCGAGTTCGTAAAAAGCACGGTAATTTTCTTCATCAAGCTGGGCAGCTTTTTCAAGGTATTTTATTGCTTTGGTGTAGTTTTCAAGGTTTTTGCAGCAGATTCCCGCGCCGAAATAGGCATGGATATTTCCGCGGTCTTTCATAATTGTATTCAAATAATTCCCAAGCTCTGATTTCATATCAAAATCTTACATCCGGGCGCCTGTTAAAGAAACATCCAAATGGGGGATAAATTTGCGAGGAGCATTAGCGACGAAGCAATCCGGCTTATTTCATGCTATAATTGTCGTATGAAGAATTTCGCAATCTGCTATAACCATGAAATAAGAAACTCCGTTGCGGTTAAGGATATTCTCAAAAAAATCCTTCCCGACGCAGCGGTTGTTGATATTGACAATTTAAAAGAAGGCTTTGACTTTGTTTTCGTAATCGGCGGCGACGGCACGATTCTGAAAACCGGGCGGTTTTATGCCAAAAGCGGTACTCCGATTTTCGGGATAAACCTCGGCCGGCTGGGGTTTCTGTCGCAGTCTTCACAGCATGAAATTGAGAGCGCTGTAAAAAAAATACTCAATAATGAATACAAAGTCGAAGACAGGATTATGTTAAAAAGCAGCAATAATACGGCGCTTAATGATTTTGTGATTAAGGGAACCTACACGAGCCGTACGTCGGAGTTTTCGTTGAAGATTAACGGGAAATTCGTGTGCGACTATCTGGCTGACGGGATAATCGTTTCAACGCCGACGGGTTCGACGGCTTACGGGCTTTCGGCAGGCGGGCCTGTGCTTGAGCCGAGCCTGAAAGCCTTTGTGGTAGTGCCTATCTGTGCGCACACCTTAACCGCGCGTCCGCTTG
>JAIRZW010000027.1 GCA_031267015.1 Heliobacteriaceae bacterium
CGCTTGATTATGATACACAGAAAAGAGTTCTTGGTATTGTTGGAGAACTTGAATATAATTATGATGAATTTTTAGATGTCCACCCAAAAACGCGTGAACAATTAGAGTTGAATTATAGATTTCATGATGAGGTTGTAAACAAAGGGAAATTTTATGGAAAAGCCGCATAAAGATATTTTAATAGAACGCTGGTTTGAAAAATCTGATGACGCTATAAAAACTGCCGAATTAAATTTGGAGGCAAATCTTCTGACTTCAGCTTTAAACAGAATTTATTATGGAATTTTTTATGTTGTTATGGGATTAGCAGAAAAACACGATTTTAAAACATCAAAACATGCCAAGCTAATGGGCTGGTTTAATAAAAAGTTTATTTATGAAAATAAAACTTTTAGTCCTGAAATATTTGAAGTTTATAAACTGTCTTTCGCACATAGACAAAACAGCGATTACGACGCAATGTACACTCCTGATTTAGAAACAGCAACAAGATTACTTGCAGACGCGAAAAAGTTTATTGAAGAGGTTAAGAAGGTTATATAAGAGGGGCAAGGGAACACAGACAAAAGCGCGCTTGTGCCGGTCCAAATTGTTGTGGCGAATTGACACATAAGCTGTTATTCTGCTTACGAAACAGCTTTCATTATTTCACCTATACTCTTTGTTGCGGCTAGAGCTTTTTTTTCTTCTTCTTCTGCTTGCTTTGTATATGCCTTTAATTTGGTATTATACATGTCCTTAAAAATTTTAGCCGAATCAGGGCCGCATTCTTCTTCTGCCTTCGCAACATCCATAGTCTTCAGTATTTTAACTGCATCTTTGGCAGAAACATATTCAGATTTATGCGAATTAGGAACGCGGAGTTTATTCTTAAACACATCTTCAATTAATTCTTTTTTTGCAGACAGATATGTTGATTTATCTAATTTCAAAAATTCAGGTATAAATTGACCTAATGTTATCTCGTCAAAAGATAGCCAATGCTCCTTTTTAGTTTCATGATTAATAAATGTAGATGACTCTATGGGGATAAAATTCGAGGAGGTAGAACCTTTAACCTCAATGTAAAATTTATATTCCTTATTATACAGAATAGTTTCATCATTGTCCCATTTTTGTACTTCATTAATTTTTTTCAAAATTGAATTTAGTTTTTTTTTGGAAAATACAGTTTTTGAATCTTCGATTTCTTGCCCTATTCTATTTGCAATGCTGCTGTCAATCTTAATGCCGAAGGTTTGTCTGTGAGTGTTTTGAGAGTTACCATCAAAGCTAACGCGGTTTATCATCATATCTAAGGTCTCCTTATAATTTTTCACGTTCATGTTAAAAACCGTAAATTTGATTTTTGCCAATTTAGGAATAAAACGTTACATTTTGTCATATTTTGCTTTTTCTGTTATAATGCTTTTATAAAGGCAGTTTATGTTAGTAAAGAGAGGAAACAATGAAAAAAGAGTTAATTTTTTTAGGGCCGCCGGCGAGCGGCAAGGGAACGCAGACAGCAAGATTGTCGGAATATTTAGGGTTTCCGCATATTGATACGGGCTCGCTTTTGAGAGCGGCGATAAAGAATGCTACGCCCGAGGGCTTAGAGGCAAAATCTTATATCGACAAAGGCGCGCTCGTGCCTGTCGAAATCGTTGCGGCGATTATAAAAAACCGGCTTGCGCAGGATGACTGCAAAAACGGCTATATTCTTGACGGCTTCCCGCGAAGCGTCGAACAGGCAGATATTCTTGAAGGAATTAATGCCGAAATCGACACTGAACCGGCGGATTTCAAGGCGATTTATTTTGATGTAAACATGGATTTGCTGATGGAGCGGATTATCTACCGCCGCTCGTGTGCGGCTTGCAGCACAATCTATAACCTTAAAACACTTCCGCCAAAACATGAAGGTGCTTGCGACTGCGGAGGCGAACTTATACAGCGCAAAGACGACAACGAAGAAACCGCAAAAGTGCGGTTTGAAACGTATTTTAATGAAACCGCGCCGCTTACGGACTACTACAAGGCAAAAGGCGTTTTAAAGGTTCTCGACGCAAACGGCGAAATCGAAGACATTTGGAACAGACTTTTACAGGTAGTTGGATAACAAGAGATTCTTCGAGCTTTGCCCTCAGAATGATGTCATTCTGAGCGTTAGCGAAGAATCGCATAGGATAATTAATGATACACAGAAAATCACGAGAAGACATAAAGCGCATGCGCCAGGCAGGACATATTGTTGCACTGGTTCATCAGGAAATGAAACGCATAATTGAGCCCGGCATAAGCACAAAAGAGCTTGATAATATCGCGTATAAAATAATTAAAGAAAACCGCGCATGGCCGACTTTTTTGGGCTATAACGGCTTTCCGGCGAGCATCTGTGCGTCGGTTAACGAGGAGGTTGTCCACGGAATTCCGCATGAGGACGTGATTCTCAGGGAAGGTGACATAATAGCCGTTGATGTTGGCGCGACTTACGGCGGGCTGGTCGGCGACAGCGCCTGGACGTATCCGGTCGGCAAGGTTAGCGAAGAAATCCAACGGCTTTTGAAAGCCACTGAGGAAGCGCTTTTTGCCGGAATCAGCCAAATGTATGAAGGCAAAATTTTGGATGATATTTCCGGTGCGATTGAAACTGTTGCACAGCGTGAAAAACTTGGAATCGTGCGCCAGTACGGCGGTCACGGGGTTGGCCGCAAAATGCACGAAGACCCGTTTTTGTTTAACTACAAAGTCGGCGACAAAACAACGCTTAAGCAGGGAATGGCAATCGCAATCGAGCCGATGTTAAACCTCGGCTGCGATGACGTTATTCTTCAGGATGACAAATGGACGGTTTCGACCGTTGACAAGCGGCCTTCCGCGCATTTTGAGCACAGTGTGCTCGTAACAGACAACGAGCCGTTAATTTTAACGCAGGTGATAGTATAGTGAATAGTGAGTGGTAAATAGTGAATAGTTCAATAAAAAAATCTTATTATATAGGATTGGCTTTGGCGTCAAACTCCGCGGCGGATTCGGGGGTGGTTGTGCTGGACGGGGACAATAACCTTATCCTTGTTGATAAGCTGTACAAAATGGATGATGTGATACACTTTTTTGACAACTATTCTTCAAGAAACCAGTCTGAAATTTGCATTTCGCTTCCGTGGGACAAAACAATGCTTGAGGGCAAATGGCGGATTTTGGGAAAACCTTATCAAATGGTTGCGACCAATACGAACATGCCGAATCAGGCCAACTGGACGCAGCGTTATGCAGTGCGCGGCTCGGATTATTTTAGCCGGTTAATCGAAAACGGCGCTAATATAAGCCGGTTTGAGCTTTATCTGACGCGCCAGAGCATGAACCTGAATTCATTCTACAAAGAGCGTTCGCCTGCGGACTGCAAGTTTCTTCAGCAGACTTTGCGAATCGAATGGGGTATTGACCTTCCGGCGAATATGATGCCGATGTCGCAGCTTGAGGCGATTGTGGGTGCGCTCTTGGCAAAGGAAAAGGCTAAAAACCCTTCAAATATAAAAACCATTTTTCAGTTCAAGAATGTTGATGTAATCGACGTCAAACAGAACCCGCATCTAATCTCTGCTGGATAACAGGCTCAGCGC
>JAIRZW010000051.1 GCA_031267015.1 Heliobacteriaceae bacterium
CAGCAAAGACGAAAAGAGGAAGAAGAAACCCCTTCCGATAATAAGTTTATGGACAGAAGCGCGGTGCTTAGGGCCACGCTTAATTCGCTTGCCATGATGAATGTTGCCGATGTTATTAACACCAAAAAACGTGCGCTTGACGACGAATCAGAAAAACAACATGAAAATCAAAGGGATTCTTCGGGCAGCCGCCGCCAGAATGATGAAAAAGATGAAGAACAAGAGTTTCAGAGTGTTGAAGAACACATTATGGGCGATGAGTTTGACGAGTTTGAAGATTTTGATTTCGCCGGGGAATTAGACGAATAATCTTAATATACATTACCCCCAAAGATATTGTTTTCTTCTTTTTCTTCTTTTTTAATCTGCAAAAGTTCGCCGCGGTAAGAAGGGTTTGAGCCATGTTTGTCTTTGCCTGCTGCAAGGCTTACGATGCTGTTGAACTGCGCAGGAGATTTTACTGCTTTCGCCTGCTCAGAAGCTTCGTTTACGGCAATAGTAATTTTGCATTCAATGTTTTTGTGTACCGCTGCTTGTGTATTTAAAAATTTGATTGATTCCATTACGTTTTGGTTTAACTGAACGTTTAAACCTGAATTGTTCATAGCGATTTGGCGTGCTGTGTTTGCGTCAACCGAACCCTTGTAAAGGTCTACGCCTAAATCAGCCCCCAAAAAAGAAGAACCGGTATTGTTTTGACCGCTTTTTGCGGCAGCGCGTCTAAGAATTTCCTGCGAAACTTCTTTGAGTACGCTTGTGTCAATACCAGTCTTAAATTGTGAATTGTAAACACTTAGTGACATCTTTATCCCTTTTTCCTTATATTTGTTAAATCGGCACATGTGCCATGAATCTTTAGGCTTTTGGGGGGTTTTGTAACAAAAGTTTACATGATTAATGATTGTAACAATTATTTTGAGAGTAGCAAGAAATATTTTTTTCAGGCGTTTTAAACTAAATACCATGACAAGAGTAGAACCAAGTTTTAAAGGAACCGGATTTTATAATTTCAGTGCGGATTTTGAAAAGAACGTGCTGATGAACCGTGCTGCAATCGCGGGAGTGAATGATGTTCTTTGGGTTGTTAAGGCTAACAACAATGTTGAGCGCCGGGAAAAAGCACGGCGTTTTATGGTGGCATTTACGCTTTCATTTCTTGCACCTATATTGACTTTGCCGCTTTCCAACAGAATCGGCATGAAAACCGCTAAACTAACCAAAGGTTTTTGGTCGCAAAATCACAAGGCCGCGCATATTTCTTACGGAGATTTGGGCAGTGTTGATAAAATGCAAAAAGGTCTTGAAAAATTAAAAACGAAATACACTTTTAACCCTATTGAAAGACTTATTGCAAAGGCTCAAGGCAAAAAACTTGAAAAAACGCCGCTGGATTTTGACGAGCTTTTGGAAAAGTGCGGTAATGACCCGGAAAAATTACGGCGCAAACTTATTAATACAAAAGCCGGAATAATTTCAGTGGATGTTGTGCTTTCGGCGCTGCCTTTTGGTTCTATCGGGTTTGTAAATAACAGGATTACCAAAAAACAGAGCGGGCAGAGCGGTTTTAGTGCGGAAATGAACATGGCAGATAAAGAATTAGTCGAAAAGCGCGCTGAAAATTACGAAAAAAATTGGAAGAAACGTTATGCCGGCTTTGTAGTGTGTGTTGCGGCAATGGCGGCTGCAATGCCGCTTATGCTAAGAGGCGGGCTGCTTTCTAAAAACCCGAATGCTTTGTTTAAACGCAAAGCCCATAAATTTGATTTTGAAAAAGGGATTTACATGTCAAGGCTGTCGCTGCTTCTATATGGTGCGCTTTTAGGGCATTTCGGGAATTTTCTTGCAACACGGAATCAGACCGAACTGAAAGAAAATCTTTTGCGCTACGGGATGGCCGATGCGGTATTCCTTGGCGGGGATTTGCTGCTGGCAAGTGCATTTATGAGCCTTACTGATAAATTTGCGGGCACAAAATTAACAAAGCCGGCAAAGAATGCTTTCCAAAAGATTCTGCCGGATTACAAGTCGATTGAGGAGATTGGCGAAGATGTTACAAAAGGGCTTGCCAAAGCAAAAGACAAAAAAATCCGGCTCGGGATTTATTGGCTTAATTTAGCGCTTATAACCCTTGCCTGCGGTATTGGGATTCCAACGCTTATGAACGCGCTTATCAGGCGCGACGTTGAAAAAGCTAAGCGGGAATTAATTCCCCAATTCGCATGCCTTCCGGGATGTAGCTTCGACGACTTCGTAAAAAAGCTTGTCTGAATGGTTTTCCTTCATCGTGTTGATTCCGACAAATGTGCAGCCGCCTTTGGTCGCAACATTATTTATTAAGTCTTCGACGGTCAGTTCACCGCGATTTGACACCATCTTGGCTGAACCCAGCGCGGTCTGCGTTGCCAGCAGAAGCGATTTGTCATAATCCAGTCCCAATTTCTCGCCTGCGCGGGCAATGTCCTCAATAACCTTATAGAAAAATGCCGGGCCCGAACCGGAAATTGCCGTTACAATATCCATTTGTTTTTCTTCTACCCTGATGGTTTTGCCGATGCTTGAAAGCAGGTTCATCACAAATTCTACGTCCGAATCTTGCGCATAAGTCCCTTTTGAAACCCCGCTCATGCCCTCCAGCAAAAGCGCCGGAGTGTTTGGCATTACGCGTACAACCGGAGTCTTTCCGATGATTTTTTCGATTTTTTTAATTGTTACACCCGCCGCAATTGAAACAACAAGCTTTTCGGGCGTAAGACTGTTCTTAATCTCCTCAAGAACATCGGCAACATAACCTGGCTTTGTGGCAACAAAAATCACGTTGCTTTCACGTACAAGCTGACGGTTGTCGCGGATTACATCAATCCCCAGACGGCTTTGCGCGAGCTGCGCAATCTCATTATTGATTTCAGCGCCCATTAAATTCTCTTTCGGCACAAAATTTGACGTTATAATTCCCTTGATAATCGCGCCGGCCATTTTGCCGCACCCGATGAAGCCGATTTTAGGATTATCACATTTGTTCATATTTACTCCTTTTTGTTGACTAATGATTTTTTTTATTCTACCATAAAATAAAAAAGGAATATATCAATGAGACGTACACTAGAAGGAACAAAGATTAAAAGACAACGTGTGAGCGGATTTAGAGCAAGAATGGCAACCCCGGGCGGACAGGAAGTCCTGAACAGACGCCGCGCTAAAGGCCGCCATAAATTGGCTATTATGGCTAAAAAGCGTGCATAATTTATGCTAAAAAAGCAATATCGATTAACCAGAAAATCCGCGTTCACAGCAACTTATAAAGCTAACAATTCCCACCACACCGGCGGGATAACTTTGTTTGCGGGCTTGAAGAAATCCCCCCTGCCCGGCGGGCAAAATACCAGAGCGGGGTTTGTTGTAAGCAAAAAAACACACAAGCGCGCAGTCAGACGAAACCGCTTGAAACGCTTGATGCGTGAAGCTTACCGGTTGCTGCTGAAATCCGGTGACTTGGGAAATTCACAGAATTACATGTCTCTGATTTTCATCGGCTCTGAAAAAGCGCTTGACAAAGACTTTAACCGGGTACAAAATATTATTAAGAAACTAATCGAAAGGTTATAAAAAATGCTGGAAGGAGCTTATGCAGAAGCCGTATTTATGCACGAGCGCGTGCGCCCGATTCCTATTATGCCGCAGGAAACTTCCGGCCTGACTCTTGGCACCGAGTCGTTTTTCAGGTATTCAAACAAGGATTCGGATTACCCGACCCTGACCATTGCAGAACCCCTCTATGACGGGCATGGGGATGTAATCGCTCCCGGGCATTACGAATTGGCGCTTTCGGATATGCGCGATTACCTGATTCTTTTGCAGTCCAAGCGTCCGCGTGCAATAATCCCTGTGTTTAAGCTTGAAGAAGACGCTAAAGAAAAAGAGCGGCTGAACGATAAGGATTACAAAAAAGAGTTGAAACGCGAAGCCAAGGCGCGTGAAAAAACCAACAAAAAACGTGCAAAAGCCGGCCAGCCGCCGGATGAGCCGCAGGTCTACATGGAAGCCGTTATGCAATACGTGCGCGACGGGGATTATTATTTACTCAAATACGAACACGGCACGCTTAAGGCCTGGGGCGCGTTTAAGGGATGAGCTTGCACCGGGGTGTCTAGTTCAACCACGTATTAAACAAATCCCGCCGGCCTTATAACTTTAGAAAATTCACTTGACAAACTCCAAGTTATGTTATACGCTAATCAGTAGTTACATAATTTAATAATAGGAGAGAATTATGAAAAAAGGTTTTACTTTGGCTGAGGTGTTAATTACACTCGGCATTATCGGGGTAGTAGCAGCGTTGGTTATGCCGGGACTTATACAGGATTGGCGGGAGAAATCATACGCGACTGCTAAAGATGTATTTAACAATCGGCTGGAAGAAGCAACACGACAAATGAATGTAAATGAAGCGTTAACAGGTTATGCTGCAACAGAATCATTCGTGAACGAACTAAAGAAATATATGAAAATACTACAAGTATGTCCGGACCCGTCAGGATGTTTTGCAGCGACAGTAACAAACAGTGATGGCAGTGAAACAGTAGAAACAAAGGACTTAAAGAATTCAAGTAACTTAAATGAAGGAAATTGGGGAACAAAAGCATTAGGAATAGGATTAATAAACGGTTATACAGCAATATTAAGTTATAACCCTGAGTGTTCAATAGATGATATAACAGCACCTGGGGCACAAACAACTTCGTGTTTAAGTCTTGTATATGATATAAATGGAAAAGCAAAACCAAATAAGATAGGAAAAGATGTCTACACATTGAATGCTGATATATTCAAAAGTTGCAGTGGAATAAAGGTAGGTACTTTATGTGTATCATCTTCCAATGAGTCATACATTCCAATAGATACTTGTAGTGGAAACGCAGAATACGACGATACAGGAACTAGTAATGCATATTGTTCAAGCAACGCATGGGCAGGCGCTAAAAAGCACTGTGACGAGCTAGGCATGCGTCTTCCAACGCGCAGTCAACTGCTCTCGCTCAAAGGCACCCCCCCTCCCGCAACCGATTTAGGCATGTCAGGTTACTTCTGGGCCTCAGAGGAGGGCTATGCACACAACGCATGGGGCGTGTACCTGCCTGATGGCACTGAGTACCACTACGACAAGAACAACTTCTTCGGCGTTCGATGTGTGAAGTGATTGTTTAAAAAGTCTAATATGTGTTGAACGTGGACACGGGGTTGCAATTTGGTTTTTTTGTGGAATAATAGCTATATAGCGCGGAGTGGAGCAGTCTGGTAGCTCGTCGGGCTCATAACCCGAAGGTCATCGGTTCAAATCCGGTCTCCGCAACCATATACTTTAAAAAGAGCCTCACGCAGAGGCTCTTTTTAATTTTATTTTGACGCCTAATATAGAAATGATTTTGTAATTGTTTGCATTTTTAAAAGAAAGTATGTGCTCAAGGATAGAATAATCAGCTGCGGCTAATATTGCCTCACATTCTTGGTAATTTTTTGCTTTGAGCACAGAAAGATAAACGTTCCGGCTTTCAGCCGTTATCCAGCGGTTTAGTTTTATATTTATGCCATTAAACTTTTCTTTCAGTTTTTGGAAAAATTCTTCTTTAAAAATCTCATTTACAGCGCAAAACCAACTGTACAGATTAACTATTGCAAATTCTTCCAGAAGGTTTAAATATTCTTTTTTGAGATTTTTGGGTAAGTTGGTATTTTCTAAAAAACGTTCAGATCGGAAGAGCACACGTCTGAACTCCAGTCACACAGTT
>JAIRZW010000034.1 GCA_031267015.1 Heliobacteriaceae bacterium
TGTCCGGGGCGTGACTTTGCGCACAATTTCTCAACGTAAAAGTAAGGCGGAACAACATACGTCAGGAAATCATTAGATTGAAAACTCTCACCATACATTTCATTTACCCCCGGCGCAAATATTAAAATCTTATCATCTGAACTCTCAACTCTCAACTCTAAACTCTCAACCAAATTCACATCTTCCTCAAGCGTTCGCGGGTACTTGTCAAAATCCTCACCCGGGCCGAACTGTGTAGGGTTCACAAAAATCGACACGACAGTCTTATCGCACTTTGTAAGACTTGCCTTCACAAGGCTCAAATGCCCTTCGTGCAAGGCGCCCATTGTCGGCACAAACCCGACGCTAAGCCCCGCCGCCTTCCACGCCTTAACCTGTTCTCTTACTTCTGAAATTGTGTGTACTAACATCCCTCTAAAAATCCCTTAACTGTGTCAACAAATTCTTTAGCATCAGCCAATAACTCCTTAAGCATCTGTTCAAAACAACTGCATAGAAATCTTCTTCGTAATTTTTCTGCGCTTGTGTTAAGGAAGCTTCGGCTTTCTGCACAGCAAGCATTGCCATGGTATCTTTATCAAGCCCCATAAAACACCCCTTTATTTACAACTTCATCATAAAAGTAGTAATTATGCTCCAACTCCTGTCTTGTCATAGGATGAAAGTCAATATCTATATCATAATTATAATAATCATATACAAATCGTGAAATAAGTCCTAAAACCGACCTTCTTTTTGCTCTGTCTTTATCTACATTGCCAACAAGCGCAACAATATCAATATCACTGTCTTTTGTTGCGTCACCTCTAACCTGCGAACCATACAAATACAAGCCTTCAAAATCATCAAAAGTTTCCTTCAAGGCTGTACTTAGTTTTCGCGCGATTTCATCTATTTTCTTTTTCATTTACAAAAAGTATAACACGTTATCTGATATTATTCAATTCTTTTTCCTCAAGCCTGAAAACTTCCTCATCGCCGGGGAAATCGCCGTTTTTTACGTCTGAATTGTAACGCGAAGCGCAATCCAGAATGAACGCGCGCATATCGCCGTAACGGCGCGCGAATTTCGGCTTGAACTCGGAATACTTGCCGAACATGTCATCGCAAACAATTACCTGGCCGCTGCAATGGCGTCCTGCCCCGCACGAAATCGTCGGGATTCGCAGATTTTTCGTAATATATTCCGCGCTTTCTTCCGGAACCATTTCTAATACAATCGCGAACGCGCCCGCTTTTTCAAGTGCCTGCGCTTGTTCAAGGATTAACTGCGCCGCCTCAAAAGACTTACCCTGAACAGTGTATCCGCCGAGCGTGTTTACGGATTGCGGCGTAAACCCTAAATGCCCCACGACCGGAACCCCGCTTTGTACACAGCGTTGAACCACTTGTAAAATATGTTCGCTTGCGCCTTCAAGCTTCACCGCACCTGCGCCGGCCTTCATAAGAGCACCCGCATTTTGCACGGCTTGCGCCAAATCCGCCTGGTAACTCATAAACGGCATATCCGCAGTCACAAGCGCGCGTTTCGCGCCTTTTGCAACAGCGCGGGTGAAGATTACCATTTCTTCCATCCCGAGCGCACAGGTCGTGTCATAGCCTAACGCTGTCATAGCAAGGCTGTCGCCGACAAGAACCATATCAATCCCTGCTTCGTCAATATATTTCGCGGTCGAATAGTCGTATGCCGTAAGCATAGAAATCTTTTCGCCGCTTTCTTTCATTTTTTGAATCGTATTTAAAGTAACTTTTTTGAGCATAATTACCTCCGATTTTATTTTAGCATAAAAATTTACCAAGGATAATCGTTTTTGATTTCCCAGCCGTCATACTGTAACAAAGCACCGCAATGCAGTCTTCTGTTCACGGGTTGGGTTTTATTACATCCATAGTTGGACTCGTTAATCATGCCTGCTCTGTCATTCATATTAACCCAGCTAAAAAAACGGAGCGGCATTCCATGACCAATCGTCAAAACAATGTCTTTATGGGAATAATCTCTATGCGGCCCGAGTAAATCTTCCACAGTACCGTCAAAACTTGGAACCATGTAAACATTTGTAGCATTTGCTCCGCTCTGCCAATCAAGCTGCCAGGCTAAATGAATACCGTTTTTTAATTCCATATAATAGACTCCGTTTTTTATACCGTCTTTTACATAATTAATATACGGGGCATAATATTTATAGACAAAATTCCGCGTAAGTTCCGGAGTCGGGCCAACACCGCCGGTTGCTCCGAAATCCCAGCCTGAAATATCCCCATGTTCCGCAATAACACTTACCGTAGCCTGCGAAAGCAGAGAATACATATATCTTGATTTGGTTATAAATACTTTTTTCTTATGCTCCGCAATCAGCGCGGGCATAGTCAAAGCCGCAACAACTCCGATAATCCCTAATGTAATCAAAACTTCCGCAAGCGTAAAACCTCTAACGTCATTGCGAGCCCGCAGGGCGAAGCAATCCAGTCTTTTACAATAACTGCCGGATTTCTGGATTGCTTCGTCAAACCTTCGGTTTTCCTCGCAATGACATACCCCGAAACCCTTGCCTGAGCCTAAAAGAGGTCGCCCCCCCCCCGGCAAAATCCAATAGTAGCAATACTTTTCATAATCTACCTCTTTCTGTTTTCTTTCCTGTACCAATAATAAATCGCCCGTGCAACCCGGTTTGAGCTATGGCGCACAAGACCTTCTTTGCTGTCCTCAATTAATTTTTTGGAAAAAACACTCACGCCTAACTTTTTCAGGCATTCCGCATCCGGTTTCACGGGATACGAGCCTGCCTGCTCGTATTTCTGCGCAAGATTCGGCGGTAAAGAGTCGTTAACAAGCACGGCATCCATAATCTTTTTGCTGCCCGCATGCTTAATCACAGCCTCAGCATGGTCGCAAACACTGTACCCGTCAGTTTCTCCTGGCTGGGTCATGATATTTGACACATAAATTTTCTTTGCATGCGCCTCGGCAATTTCCTGCGC
>JAIRZW010000095.1 GCA_031267015.1 Heliobacteriaceae bacterium
TTCTGAACGGCGGCGCGACTTTATTCTTCAAAACCCGTACGCGAACGTGGTTTCCGATATCCTCGTTTTCGCCTTTAACCCCTTCGGTACGTTTGATTTCCATACGTACGCTTGCGTAATATTTAAGCGCATTACCGCCGGTTGTGGTTTCCGGATTACCGTACATAACCCCGATTTTCATACGCAGTTGGTTGATAAAAATGACGGTTGTGTTGGTTTTCCCGATTACACCGGTTAATTTTCTGAGCGCCTTACTCATCAACCGCGCCTGTAAGCCCATTTGCTGGTCTTCCATGGAACCTTCAATTTCGGCTTTAGGAACGAGTGCGGCAACAGAGTCGACAACAACAACGTCGACCGCTCCCGAGCGGACCAATTCTTCGGTAATATCAAGCGCTTGTTCGCCCGTGTCCGGCTGTGAGATTAAAAGTTCGTCAACATTAACCCCGAGATTTCTTGCATATTCCGGGTCGAGCGCATGCTCTGCGTCAACAAACGCTGCAATGCCGCCTTTTTTCTGGCATTCAGCAACGATGTGCTGCGCAAGCGTTGTTTTCCCTGAGCTTTCCGGCCCGTAGATTTCAATAATCCTTCCTCGCGGCACGCCTCCGATTCCGAGCGCCACGTCGAGCGCAAGCGAACCGGTCGGAATCGTTTCCACATTGACCGACGACTTGTCGCCAAGCTTCATTATTGAGCCTTTGCCAAAATCTTTTTCTATTTTTTCAATCGCAAGCTTAAGTGCTTTGTTTCTTTCTTCACTGTTAGAAGGGGTTTCAATCGTTTTTTCTTTTACTGCCATAAGTTCCTTTCAAGTTCCACGGAAATCCCGCGTAAGTGGCATTCCTATATTGCCATTGCGTCACAAGGGAGCATGTTGATGCAAACATTATGTTTGCTCCCACATATTTCTTTCTTTTTTCTTGTATAATCCCAGACACACCGGCTTAAAAGCGCTGACGTCGTTTTTTAGCTGGTAAATCTCTTTGTTAAGGTCAACGACTTTCTGACGCAGGGTTTCGTTGTCGGTTTTGCAGCGTATAAGCTCAACAACGACTTCGTCCATGCCTTCAAGTTTTTCGTCAATGACTTTTCCGAGCTCAGTGCTTAATTTTTTCTCCAGACTGTTGATTGAGTTGAGAATACTGGCCATCATTGCGGGCTGCTTAGCCTGAATCGGCCGTGTTACGGGATAATTGGCGCTCTGCTCTGCCTGAACCCTTCTCAAATGCTTCACTTCGTCATACGAAAAATAAGTCTGCCCCTGCCTGTTTTTTCTCGGCATGATTGAAGCGTATTTGCAAAGCTCGACGATTTCTTTGTTGTCGGCTTTGAGGATATTTCTCACCTCTTGCGGTGAAAGCGTTTTATTTTTTTGTTCTAACATAATTCTCCTGCCCGTTTATGTCATTCTGAGGGCAGCCTTCATTTTTGCCCGAAGAATCACATTGGTTATTACCAACATTCTATCCTTTATATTGACAAAAGACAAATCGCTTAATGTTTCTTAATGATTAGCAAAATCTTCTGTGAAGTTTTCATGTTATAATTTTGGAAAAAGGGGGTTATTTATGAACATGATATTCACAAGACGTTCAATAAGAAGTTTTAATGATACACCTGTTGAGGCGGAAAAGCTGGACAGAATTTTACGAGCGGGCATGCAGGCGCCGTCAGCGCATAACAAACAGCCATGGCAGTTTCTGGTTGTAAGAAACGAGGAAACACGTGAATTTCTTTCGCATGTTACGCCTTACACGAGCCATATTGCCAAAGCCCCGGTTTGCATAGTAGTGCTTGGCGAAATGTCCGCAGAAAGGATTAAAGAGTTTATCCAGCAGGATTTGAGCGCTTGCACGCAAAATATTCTGCTTCAGACTGCCGAAGAAGGCCTTGGCGGGCTTTGGATGGGACTTTACCCGGATGAATCCCGTGTTCAAAAGGTTAAAGAATACTTCAACCTGCCGGACGACATAATCCCGTTCTGCTTGATTTCAATCGGCCACAGCGACCGGAAAAACGAGTTTGTAGACCGGTACGCTGCAAGCAAAATTCACTATGAGAAATACTAACATGAAAAACTACTCAATCGGAATTGATTTAGGCGGAACAAAAGTCCTTACGGCTCTTGTCAATAAACAGACAGGTCAGGTTGTTAATTTTGTCAAAAAGAAAACCAAAAAAGACAAAGGCACTGAAAAGCTTGTGCGTAAAATGATTGAGAGTATTCGCGAGGTTTTGGAAGACTCGGGCATGTCGATTAGTGACATTGATTCTATCGGCGTTGGCGCGGCAGGTCAGATTGACAGAGAAAACGGCATTATACTGGGCGCACCGAACCTCGACTGTTATAACCTGAATATTAAAAATCTTCTGAATGAACATTTTAATGTTCCGGTATTTCTGGGCAATGACGTTGAAATCGCCACAATCGGGGAGATGAAATTCGGCGCGGCAAGGGATTCGGATGATTTTGTATGTATTTTTGTAGGCACGGGCGTGGGGTCTTCAATCGTGAAGGATGGCAAAATCATGTTTGGCGCAACCGGCACAGCAGGCGAAATCGGGCATATAGTAGTGGACTTAAACGGCCGGCCGTGCGCGTGCGGAGCCCATGGATGTCTGGAAGCATATGCGTCGCGCTCCGCAATCGAAAAACGTATAGAAGGCGCGCTTAAAAAAGGCTGCCGTTCCTGCATTTCTGACTATTTGGAGCCCGGCAAAGCCATTACTTCGGGCATGATTCAGAAGTCTATTGAGCGCAAAGACGATATTGTTTTGCAGTGTGTTAACGAAGCCTCCGAATACTTAACCTGCGGAATCGCAAGTGTAATCAACTTTATAAACCCGAAATTAATAATCCTCGGCGGCGGCTTGGTCGACGCAGTAGACTATTTTTACAATAAAACAATCAAGCAAGCCTATTTAAAATGTCTTCCGGTGCCTGCAAGGTCAATTGAGTTTCGCAAAGCAGAATTGGGCGACTTTTCAGGCGTAATCGGCGCAGCGTTTTTAACCTGTAAATAAACTTTTAAACCACTTCGCTAAGAACCCGTCTTATATAATCGTAATAGTCGTTGTTTTTGTAGTGTTCAATATTCTTTAAGATTTCTTCTTTTGTCAAAAACCCATGGCGGTATGCGATTTCCTCAAGACAGGCAATCTTAATCCCTTGGTTTTCTTCGATTGTCTGCACGTATTGGCTTGCCTGCAAAAGCGATTGCGGGGTTCCGGTGTCAAGCCACGCAAACCCGCGCCCCAGAACCTCAACGTGTATAGCGCCTTCTTTGAGATAAACATTGTTCAAATCAGTTATTTCCAATTCACCGCGTGCCGAAGGCTTAAGGTTTTTGGCATACTCGACAACCTTGTTGTCGTACAAATATAACCCTGTCACAGCATAGTTTGACTTAGGCTGCCGCGGTTTTTCCTCGATTGACAGTGCTTTTTTGTTTTCGTCAAAATCCACAACCCCGAACCTTTGCGGGTCCTTAACCCGATATGCAAAAACCGTTGCGCCGTCCGGTTTTACGTTTGTCAAAGTCTTTGAGAACCCGTCGCCGTAGAAGATATTATCACCTAAAATAAGCACAACACTGTCGCCGGCGATAAATTCCTCGCCCAAAATAAACGCCTGTGCAAGTCCTTCGGGCTTTGGCTGTTCTTTGTAAGAGAATTTTACCCCGAACTGTTCGCCTGTACCCAGAAGCCGTTGAAAATTAGGTAAATCCTGCGGAGTTGAGATTATAAGGATTTCTTTGATTCCGGCCAGCATCAATACGGAAATCGGATGATAAATCATTGGTTTATCATAAATCAGTAAAAGCTGTTTTGACACCGAAATTGTTCCCGGGTGTAACCTTGTACCTGCGCCGCCTGCTAAAACAATACCTTTCATTCACACCTCCTTTTGCGGATATCATAACATGAACAAATGTAAATTTTTGTAACCGTTTCTTCTTGAGTTGCAATTCTTACATGAGGAATTACTTTATAAAATTGTATAAGATATAAGGAGAGTTAACATGGTAAATTTTAACGTCAACCAAGGTCAAGGCATTACACAAGCGATTAAAGCAAAGCTTCAAGGTGAGGGTGCTGACCTTAAAAATACTGATTTAAAGGCATGGCAGGATGTTATGGATATTGTCAACGAGCAGCAGGCAAAGAATACAGCAGCAAACGGCCCGAGCATATTTACCGGTGCCGGTAAAAATACAGAAATCGGCAGCAGAGAAAACTGGAAAACTGATTACAAGGTTACGGCCGGTCAGGAAATAG
>JAIRZW010000100.1 GCA_031267015.1 Heliobacteriaceae bacterium
CACGACAGAATAAGGTTTACGGCGCACTGCTTCGGTTAACTGGCCGCCTTCTTCGTAGCCCACATACCCCGGAGGCGCACCCACAAGCCGCGATACATTGTGTTTTTCCATGTATTCGCTCATGTCGATTCGGATTAGGGCATCCTCGTCGTTGAACATAAATTCGGCAAGCGCTTTGGCAAGCTCTGTCTTGCCCACGCCGGTCGGGCCGAGGAAAAGGAAGGTTCCTATCGGGCGTTTCGGGTCTTTTAAGCCCGAGCGCGCACGCCGGATTGCGTCGGAAACAGTCACAACAGCTTCTTCCTGCCCGATTAGGCGTTTGTGAAGAAGTTCTTCCATTGTGATTAGTTTTTGTTTTTCGCTTTCAACAAGCTTGGTCACAGGGATTCCCGTCCATTTGCTTACCACGTTCGCGATGTCTTCGTCGTCTATTTCTTCTTTAAGCATGCGGTTAGTGGTTTTTTCCTTGTTTTCTAACGATTTTAACTGTTTCTCCAGCTCGAGAAGCTTGCCGTATTTGAGTTCGGCCGCGGTTTGAAGATCTGCGTCGCGCTCGGCAAGGTCGATTTTGGTTTTAATCTTTTCTATTTCTTCTTTAATACCTGTTTCGCCTGTGAGAGAAGCCTTTTCGCTTTCCCATTGCACGCGCAAAGTGCTGCTTTTGGACTCTAAATCATTAATTTGCGCGGTAAGTTCAGCTATTTTTTCATTTGCCCCCTCTTTTTTTAAGGCTTCGCGCTCAATTTCAAGCTGGATTTTTTGGCGCATCATGGCGTCGATTTCTTCGGGCATTGAGTCGATTTCAATACGCAAAGAAGACGCGGCTTCGTCGATTAAGTCGATAGCCTTATCCGGCAAAAACCGGTCAGTGATGTAGCGGTCAGAAAGTTTGGCAGCCTGAATCAGTGCGCTGTCAAGGATTCGCACGCCGTGGTGAACTTCGTATTTTTCTTTTAAGCCGCGCAGAATACTGATTGTGTCTTCCACGCTTGGCTCGTCAACCATTACGGGCTGGAACCGGCGCTCAAGCGCAGGGTCTTTTTCAATGTATTTGCGGTATTCGTTGATTGTTGTCGCGCCGATTGTGCGCAGAACACCGCGCGCAAGCATTGGTTTCAAAAGGTTTCCGGCATCGCTCGAACCTTCTGCCGCGCCCATGCCCACGACCGTGTGAAGCTCGTCGATAAACATTACAATTTCGCCGTTGGATTCTTCGACTTCTTTAAGGACGGCTTTTAAGCGTTCTTCAAATTCTCCGCGGAACTTTGCGCCTGCAATCAGCGCGCCCATGTCAAGCGAAATAAGTTTAACGTTTTTAAGGCTTTCGGGCACGTCGCCGCGCACGATTCGTTGTGCAAGTCCTTCTACAATGGCGGTTTTCCCGACTCCGGGTTCGCCAATCAACACGGGGTTATTCTTTGTCCGGCGGTTTAAGACCTGGATAATCCGGCGGACTTCTTCGTCACGGCCGATTACCGGGTCAAGTTTGCCCTTGCGCGCAAGCGCGGTAAGCTCGGTCGAGTATTTTTCCAAAGCTTTCATGTTTTCTTCTGCGTTTTTATTGTCCACTTTTTTATTACCTCTTATTTTTTTCATTGCGTTAAGCACGGCTGCCGTGTCTGTTCTAAATTCTTTCAGCAGTGTTTGAATATTGCTATTTTCGAGTCTTGTCATTGCAAGCAGGATTGCCTCGATTCCGATGTAGTCGTCTTTTAATTCGGCTGCCTGGGCTTGCGCCAAATCAAGCAATGCCGCGGTTTGGTTTGACAAAAACATCTGCCCTGCGGCGGGCGGCCCGGAAATCGTCGGAAACGATTTTACTGCTGACGCGATTTTTGTGATGAAGTTCTGGTTAAGAAGCTTCAATTCCGTGAGATAATCGCGGATTATGCCGTTGTCCTGAACCATCGCCAGCATAATATGCTCGGGCTGAAGCTCGCTGTTTTTGTGCGAATTCATCTGAGCGTTTGCGGCGGACAGGATTTCCTGCGAATAATTTGTAAATTTATTAAAATCAGGCATATTAAATCAACTCCATTCATTTTTATTTTAACGCTATTTTTTCAAAAGTCATGAAAATTTAATTTTTAATTAATGTTTGACAAACTTCAGAGTTTCTTATATAATCATGAGTGGTTACATTTTGTAATGAAAGGAATTTATGATGAAAAAAGGTTTTACGTTGGCGGAGGTTTTAATTACACTGGGGATTATTGGAGTTGTTGCGGCCTTGACACTGCCGTCGCTGATTGCAAATTATAAAGAAAAAGCAACGGTTGTGAAGGTTAAAAAAGCTTATTCAGTGCTTAGTAAGGCTTATCAATTTGCGTCTAATGAATATGGAGAGCCTGCAAACTGGGATTTAAAAGGCTATGATTCAGCAGAAGGCTCAAAGAATTTGCGTGATATTCTCGGAGACCGTATGATTGATGTTAAAAAAGGACTTATAAAAGATTATTATAGCGCCATTATCAGTCTTGACGGCAGTTCAAAGTATTTGTTCTCAACCAGTACAACAAGTGCTTTTTTAACATTACCGGACGGTACTGCAATAGTGTTCTTTATTGAAAGCGCTGATTGTTCACAAAGTAGGTGGGGAACAGGGTCTTATGAAAATGTATGCGCTCAAATTGATGTGATAACAGACCAGAAGCAGCTGCATGCCGGCATTAATTATTTCCCGTTTTATTTGACAGCCAAAGGAATCGTACCAATGGGGGGCGAAGGCAATACACGAAACTTTGAGACTCATTGCAGGAAAAACAGCACAATATCCGCAAATGGCTGGGGTTGTACTGCCTGGGTTGCAGCTAATGAAAATATGGACTACCTGCATTGCGATGACCTTACCTGGAGCGGCAAGACAAAATGTAAGTGATTTTATAGTATGATTGTGTAATGGAAGTTACGATTGAAAAATTTGCGGCGCCGGGCGGCGGGATTGCCAGAGTTGACGGCATGGCAGTGTTTGTCGAAAATACCTGCCCGGGGGATGTGGTTAAAATTGAGATTACAAGGCAGCACAAGACCTACGCGCATGCCCGTGTTATTGAAATAGTCACGCCTTCGGTGCACAGGGTTGAGCCGAAGTGTTCTTTGCAAAAGGTTTGCGGGGCATGCCAGATGCAGTTTATTGATTATGAGTTTCAATTAAAACTGAAAAAACAAATTGTTGAAGATGCTTTGCGAGGGCTTAATGTCGAAGTTAAAGACGTTGTTCCGAGTCCGCAAATCTGGGAATACCGTCACAAAATCCAGTATCCGGTTTTTCAGGACAAGGGTTCTAAACGTATCGGCTACTACAAACCAGGAACGCATGAAGTTGTAAATATCAAGCATTGCCCGGTTCAGCCGGAAGTCTGCGACAGGATAATTGATTTTATCAGGGGGCTTGACATTAGCGGCTACAATGAAAAAACGCACACGGGGGTTTTGCGGCATGTCGTGATTAGAGTTGGGGCGGGAAAGTGT
>JAIRZW010000105.1 GCA_031267015.1 Heliobacteriaceae bacterium
TTTGTTTAATATGTGTTTGAACTTTCACAGTCCTACCACAGCGCCTTTGGCATGGAACGCTTGTATAGCCACACATCCACGCCGTCGTAGGCCGGGCCGAATTCAGACGTAAATTTTTCGTCAACGCCGATTGCGCGAACAGGAATTTTCAGGATTTCGGACGCCTTTTTAATCATTTCATAGCCGCGGATTATATCTTCCTTTGTTGTTTCGTCACCGAAGTGGGTGTTGGAAATTATTCCTGAAAAATGCTTCCACTCGCGGCATTCGCAGCCTTCGGAAAAGGTTACGTATTCGATAATATTTTCCACGCTAAAAGTTTCAAACTTTGACGTGTTAATTACAATATAAATCTGCAAATCTTTTTCATTGTCGATTCCGGTAAGAATATCAAGCATATCAAGCCCTGAAGCGCCATAACCCACGTCGATTACAAGGTCGCCTTCCATACTTAAAGCGTTTTGCTGGGCAGGCGTAATATAGCTTCCGGCCTCGCCGAGCCCGAAATAATCAGGCTGGGTAATGACCTTCATGCCTTCGGCTTCAAGCTCTGCCGCAAGCGGCCGAAGCGTGTAGGCCGGTTCAACCGTGTCAAGGTCGACAAGCGTAATACTTTTGCCTTGCGCGATGTACTGCCGTGCTCTGTTAACAGCTGTTTCTGATTTTCCGCTGGCATACGCGCCCGCGTACACCTCCACTGTTCTGTTCATAATACTATTCTACCCCAAACAGGGAAAATGTATATAAGTATTCTTGACAAACTTTGAAATTTGTTATATGCTCATGAGTAGTTACAAATTGTAATGGAGGTAAATATGAAGAAAGCGTTCACATTAGCAGAAGTGCTAATTACATTAGGAATCATCGGTGTTGTTGCGGCATTGACCATGCCGGCGCTGATTGCAAACAACAGGAAAAAAATTCTGGAAACGAGAATTAAAAAATTCTATTCTGTAATTAATCAGGCAGTAATGATGAAGATTGCAGAAGACGATTCAATAGATTATACAATGCTGACCATTGCTTATGAGCCAACACAAATACTTGATTTTATTGACAAAAATTATACGCAATACTTGAAAATGACTGATATTAAAAAATTAACTAAGGGTGTTGCAGCTGGTTTACCTGACGGGTCAGGCATGTACATTTACAAAACTTACGTTAATCCAAGCGGCCAATACGGTAGTATCTATATTCTGTTCTGTGCAGAATATAAAAACTGTAAAAATATTAATGAAGCCGGTATACAGGCAGACGGAAAAAATCTTTTTATGTTTTGGACTAATGGAGAGGTTCCACAGACTGAATACGAAAACAGAGAAGAGCTGCTTTCGTTATGCGCGTCTAATCCTAGCTACTGCACAACATTGCTTGCTCATGATGAGTGGGAAATTAAGGATGATTATCCTTATAAGCCATAACTTCATGTTATAATACTTTCATGAACTATATTTTCTATTTCTTAATCGTGATTTCGATAATAGCGGGCGCAGCGAACGGGAAGCTTTCCGGGGTGGTTAATTCCATTCTCACGGGTGCGGAGCTGTCAGTTAAGGTTGCGTTTTCGCTAATCGGGATTATGGCATTCTGGCTGGGCATCATGAAAATCGCAGAAAAAAGCGGGCTTGCGGCGCTCATTGCACGCGCAATTAAGCCGGTTACGAAATGGCTGTTTAATGAGATTCCGGCGGATTCTCCGGCGGTCGGGGACATTGCAATGAGCTTTTCTGCGAACGCTTTGGGGCTTACGAACGCTGCAACGCCAATCGGGATTAAGGCAATGGAAGAACTGCAAAAGGAAAACACAGACAAAACCTCGGCGTCGAATGCTATGTGCACGTTTTTGGCAATAAACACTGCCGGGTTCCAGTTAATTCCGGCAACCGTAATCGCGGTTCTGATTGGCGCGGGTGCTTCAAACCCCGCTGACATAATCGCACCAACACTTATAGTAACGACAATCGCGTTCGCGTCCGCAATCGCCATGGCTAAATTATTCCAAAGATTCTGGAGGCCGCAGCCCGTATCCCCTCTCCCCGTGCGGGAGAGGGAAGAATTTGTTAGCGAACAAAGTGAGCTTACAAATCCGGGTGAGGGGTCAAATGGAGGGACTCAATGAATATTCTGTCGCTCTGGGCTCTGCCTTCAATAATCATAATTATTTTGACTTTCGGGCTTGTCAAAAAAGTTCCGCTTTACGAAGCTTTTACCGAGGGCGCAAAGGACGGGTTCAAGACCGCGGTCAACATAATTCCGTATCTGGTCGCGATAATCGTGGGAATTTCAATGTTCCGCGCGTCAGGCGCGATTGAGTTAATCGGGCAGGTTTTGGCGCCGGTCTTAAATAAGCTGCATGTTCCGGCGGAAGTTTTGCCGATGATGATAGTGCGTCCGCTTTCGGGCTCAGCGGCGCTTGGAGTGTTTTCGGATATTGCGCACACAAGCGGAGCCGACAGCTATGCCGCAAAGCTTGCGGCAGTCATGGCAGGAAGCAGCGAAACAACGTTTTACGTTTTGGCTGTGTATTTTGGCGCGGTCGGAATCTCAAAACTGCGCTGGGCGCTTGCGGTCGGGCTTTTGGCAGACTGCATCGGATTCCTGGCGGCGATTCTTGTTTGCAGTTGGATGTTTACTTAGGTAATTCTTTTTCCGCAAGCTCAATCGCTTTCAATATTTTATCTCTGTGCGGGGTTTTCGGATTTTCAGCAAGGCGCTTGTAGCGACACAGCAGCTCATGTCTTTCCTCAACATTGGTTCGGTTCATAACCTTCTTGAAATACTTTAAAACCGTTTTGTCCGTTAAGTCTTCACAGCCTTTTCTCATTTCAACTTGTCCGTAATCAAAAATTCTGCCTGCATGTCGATTGCCGGCATGGAAATCAGCCGAAAACATACCCAGATATTTTAAATCCGCTTTTTTCGTAACTGCCGGCAAAAACTCATCAGCAAACGGTAAAATTGCAAAACCATTCTTAGTATCAAACATATCCGGTTTAATTAAATCTGTTTTTGATAAATTATGCCCGAGTCCGCGTTTAATCATTGCCGCGGAATTAGCCTCTGCAGCTGCGCCATGCACTCTAAAATCATTTCGGCAAATTTTTATGGCAGCTTCAGATGGGGAACTTATATTTTCCCCGACAAGATAACGCTCAATCTTGTCATCCATTGTTTTATAGACTTTTAAAACCCTGTCTTGAAATAATTGTAAACCTTTATTGTCCAAAAATTCCATTTTGTAGGCATTAGCATGTCCACCAGTGCCCAAATACGATAATTTTACTTCCGTCCCTTTGGGCAAAATGTTACGGAAAGTCTTTTGCAGTGCCTCACCGGCTTGAGCGCACAAATTTTTTATGTTCTGGATTTGCGCATAATCTTCATCTGTAATTAATCTTAACGGACGCGGAAGTCCTTTTACAAATTTAATTTGCTCTTTAGTGACATTTTTCAGTACATCCGCGGCTTGCACAAAACCGTTCTGCGCCTGCTTAATCATGCCGGCCTTGTTTTCGGGGTGTATTTTTAGAATCATGCCGATTAATTCATTGGGAATATTGCCAAGCGTGCCGTTTTTTGCAGTGCTTACAATCCGCTCGTAATTTTTGTAATTCATTCCGGCAGTAAAAATTCCTTTTAATCTGGAAAATCCTATTTGCATGTTAATTTCCCCGTATATATATAAAGGATAATCAGGGTAAAAAATTGCTACCAATACAAAAAAGCCCCCTCATCGGGTGCTTTTTTTATTTATTGGTTTAAAAGTCTACTTCAATTTTACGTTAACTGAAGCGCCTTTTTTAGAGATTTCAACTTTATCTTCTCTTGCTAACCAGCCGAGGCCAAGGTCTGCAAAATTGCTGCTCAGGTCTAATTCTTTTTTAATTTTTGAAAAAGAAACTTCTCCGTTGTTAGACAGGTAGTTATAGATTTGACCTGCTGAGTATCCGATTTGGTCTTGTACGCCTAAATCTGAACTGGTTGTTGTTTTTGTTGATGTTCTTGCCATTATTACCTCCATTTCTTCTGCTACTTTCTTATCATATATGAAGTATATTTAAAAATCAAGCCGTATGGGCTGCATTATATATATGATATAATAAAACCATGCTGATTAATGCGGATTTGTCGTCGAATAAAACAGAATTGCTGGTAGAGGAGTATGCGGGGCTTTTGAACTCGGGCGTCGGGGCCTCTGAAATCCTTGTGCTCGTACCCAACTCAGGCATGAAATATAAGTTTATTGATAAAACGCTTGAAAAATTGACCGTTGATTCGCTTGAGAAACTTGAAGTGCATTCGTTTTTTTCGCTTGTGTATAATACGGTGATTGATAACTGGGCGTTTCTGGAAAACATCAATCCGTATCCGGGCGCCGTAATCCTCCCGAACCTTGCCGGGCTTGAGGTTTCGCAGTTTATTCTGAAAGACATACTGAAAGAAGTGCCCTTTAAGGGTTACAACTCCAAAAAATCCCTGCTTCATCAGCTTTTCAGACGGTATTCGCTAATTGTGCAAAATAACCTGTCAGACAAAGACGTTGACGAGCGCTCGGCTGCTTTAGGCGAAAGCTTTGCACCCGACGCTAAAATTGCTTTGAAAAAATTACTGGCAAAAACCTTGGAATTGCGCGATTTTGACTACCTGCGCCAGACGCTTGTTTTTAATTACATTTACAAAAACACGAATTACTTTGACAAAATAAAATACCTGCTCGTGGACGACGGCGATGAGATTACGCCGGTTTGTTTTGATTTTCTGGAATACCTTGCGCCGCAGCTGGAGGATTTTTTTATTGCTTACGACGAATCCGGCAGCACGCGCATGGGGTATTTGAGCGCGGACAGACGGGTTGCATTTGAAAAAATCTTCCCCTCCCCCGGCACTGTATTGGCCACTGACTGCAATCCCCGCAATTATATAAATATACATTACCCCTCCAAGCGTGCGGACATGCTCGACGCGGCAATCCAAAAAATCAACGACCTAACCGCTCACGGTGTCCTGCCGTCGGAAATCGCAATCGTAACCCCCGTAGTCGACGACATGCTTAAATTCACCCTGAAAGAAAACATAAGACACAACACAAACCTTGTGTTTCTGTCCGGAAGCGAAAAGCTAATCCAAAACCGGCTTGTACGTGCTGTTTTAGCGATTTTGAAGGACGAGTTGGGGGAATTCGATTTGCGCGCAATCCTCTCGGATTTTTTGGGAATCCCGATTAAATACTGCCGTAAAGTCTTTGAGGGTGAACCTCCGGAGTTCAGGCTCGACGAATACGCGCAAAAATATAACAAATTTTTAAAAGTCCGTGAGCAGCTTAAAAACAGCCGCGCAAAACTTTCCGAGCAGATTTACGAAATTTATCAGGAGCTGGCGGAGTTTGACGTGATAAATTACAAAGAATTAACCAAATTCAATTTTTTCATAAAACAGCTGCAGGATTTTGAGAACATTTTCGGGCCGGAATTCAATTTGCGCAAGAGCGAGATTATCACGCAGATTGAAAACTCGATTATCTCCGAAAACCCATATTCTGTAAACGAGCTTGCGGAGCGCGATTTGGTAATCGGCACCCCGCAAAAGATTATTGACAATCAGATTAAGACAAAATACCAATTCTGGCTGGATGTTACAAGCAACGAGTGGATTAAAAGCGACACCGGACCGCTGTATAATGCCTGGGTATTCCAGCGCGGCTGGGAAAAAGACGCGTTTACGATTGATGATAACATTGAGCTTTCACAGGAAAAAACCACCCGAATCCTGCGCAAACTAACGCTTTGCACCTCAGACGAAATCCACGCCTACTCAAGCGTTTTTGACGGCAGCGGCATAGAGAACTTCGGAGGGATAGAACAGGCTCTCCCTCTCCCCAACGTGGGAGAGGGTGGGCGAAGCCCGGGTGAGGGGGCAACTCCCATAACTCCGAGAGCCGACCAGCAGCCGGTTCTGGATTACCAATCCGGGAAAATGGCGATTTCAGCGGTTCCGGGCGCCGGAAAAACAACTATATTGCTGGCGTTAATTTTGAAGCTTCTTGAGCGCGGCACAAACCCTGATAATATTTTTGTAATGACCTACATGGAATCCGCCGCGCGCAACTTTCGCGACCGGATTAAGACATACCGGCCGGATTCAGCCCTGCCTAATATCAGCACGATTCACGGGCTTGCGCTGAAAATTCTCAAAGAAAACGGGAATTTTGAACGCCTCGGGCTTGCGTCTGACTTTGAGATTTGCGACGACACCCAGCGCTCACGAATTGTACGCGAAATCGCCGCGGGCTTAAAACTCAAAAAGACGGAAACCGACGAATTTGACCGCGCAGTGTCTGTGTTCAAAATCTCCGCCGGAAATAAACTCTCAACCCTCAACTCTCAACCCTCAACCGATAAAAAACTCCAAAAGTTTCACCAATTCTTTGAAGCCTACCAAACCGCGCTGAAAGAAGCGAACTTGATTGACTACGACGACATGCTGACTTCGTCTGTGCGACTGCTGGAGGAAAACGTGGACATTTTGGCGTATTATCAGGGAATTTGCCATTACATAATCGAGGACGAAGCACAGGATTCGTCTTCAATCCAGCAGCGGCTGCTTAACCTTTTGAGCGGCAAGCACGGCAATCTAATCCGCTGCGGCGACATAAACCAGGCAATTACAACGACTTTTTCCAACGCAGACGTTGAGGGTTTTCGTAAATTCATCTCCGAAGGTCAAGCAGTAAGCATGGACTGCTCTCAGCGCTGCACTCAGGATGTTTGGGAGCTTGCAAACAAGCTTGTGCGTTGGGGCAGCGCCCCCCTTGTTAAGGGCAGCGGGGGGATTCCGTTTTATGAAATCTTCATGAAGCCTGTCGAAGGCAAAAACCCTCAAACACAAAACGCAATCCATGCAAAGATTCTGGAAACCACTTTTGAGGAAAAAAATTACATCCTGAAAACAATTAAAGGGGTTCTGAAAAAAGACCCGAAAGCCACAATCGGCATACTTTTGCGCAACAATTTCCAGGTTGCGCAGTGGACAAGTTTTATTAATGACAGCGGGCTGAAAGCCATTACCCGCAGTGAATGTCTTGAACAAAAGTCGATTTTCCGTACGATTTTCGCGGTAATGCAAATGGTTTTGAAGCCTTTTGACAATAACGTAATCGCGGACAACTACGAAATCCTTGCTGAATCTGGGCATTACAACCCCCGTCTTGGCGCGCAAATCCGCAAAATGGATACCCCTTTTATTGAAATGAATTGTGACAACATCGACAATATGCACCTTGCGCAGTTTTACTGGGATTTGACTTACTGGCTTTCGTTCACGTACCTTACGCCCGACGAACTTGCCATCAAAATCGGTCTTCACTACCACACGTCCGAAATCGAAAAATCCAATGTTTACCTGATTGCGACTCTGATTAAGCGGTTGAACGGGGATTTTCCGACCGTAACCAGGCGTATTGGCGAACTGTCCAAAAAGCCGTCATTGAGCGGGTTTAAGTTTTTCTCGGAAGAAGACGAAAACAACCGCGAATTTTTCGCCGGCAAGGTTCAAATCATGACGCTTCACAAATCAAAAGGCGACGAATTTGACTATGTTTTTCTGCCGGAAATGGCGGAAAAAAATCTGCCGCTAAGCCTTGAGCAGATTAAACTGCGTGCGTCCGAAGATTTTATCGAAAACGTGCGGCGCCTGAGTCCGACTTACAAGCCAAAAACCGAACACGAAATCAAACAGGGGCTTCTGGCTGAAAACCTGCGGCTTTTGTACGTCGCAATCACGCGTGCGCGCAAACACCTGTACTTCACGGTAAGCCAAAAAGCAAAATCGTTTGAAAAGGTTATGGCGCAAGAGCCGAGCGCTGTGTTTAAATCAATTCTCCCTCTCCCTACGGGAGAGGGTGGGCGAAGCCCGGGTGAGGGGGCGTATTATGTTTAGCCCGAGCATGCTAAAAACCTTTGCGCAATGCCCGCGAAAATATTACTTACAATACGTGGAAAAAATTTCCGTACCGCAAAGAACAAGCTTTTTCGAAAAAGGTAAAAAAATCCATGCGCTTGCGCATTATTATTTACGCGGGGATAATACCGCCAAGCTTGAGCAGTCCCTAAACGCAGATGAGCGGCAGGTTTGGCAGGCATTACTCGGCAATGAATATTTTAACAAAACCTATGTTGCATCAGAATATAATTTATCATGCAAGGTTGGCGGATACTGGATTGGCGGCCGGCTTGACGCCTTAATGCGCGACGATTCAGGCTTCTACATCCTCGACTACAAAACCGGCGCAATCCCCAAAAACCCTGAAAACGATTATCAAACCATGGTTTACCTGCTTGCGGGGCAGAAAAAATACCGCCCGCTAAAATTCGTCTACATTGGCCTAAAGGAAAACAAAAATAGCATAGTCGACTTTAACCCTGCTCACGAAGATGCAATAATCGGGATTTGCGACAAAATCACCAGCGAAAAAACCTTTGCGCAATCCAACAATTGCAAATGGTGCGAGTTCAAAAAAATCTGCGGCAATTAAGGATTTTGCAGCATTTTCTGCATTGTTTTGCCTGTCAGACTTCCGCTTAAACAGCCTGTTATCTGTCCAAACACCAATCCTGTCGACGGACTCCCGCCCGTATAAAAACCAAATATATCCTGACCCCACGTATTAGGGCCTTTTTTACCATTAACATCCATGATAAGAACCAAGCCGTTAGCATATGAAATTATAATTTGACCGTCTGCTAAAACATACGCCGGCAAAGATTTATCAATATAGTCCTGAGTCCACCCGGTGCAGCCGACCATTCCGGCTGCTATTTCCTCAGGAGACATCTCGGGATTCGCATCCTGTTTAAGTGTATCAAGCCCTTTATATTTGGGTATGCAGCCATTGGCCAGAGCGTTATTTTTGCAGGACTTTACTATCTTTAAGTTTTTTTCAACTTCGGGCCATAAAAACCTGCACTCAGCTGTTATGCCGCCTGTGCCACCTGGGCCGCCAATAAGGTAATAGCACTCCGGCGTATATCCTAAATCAGCCTCTGCTTGTTTGTATGCCTGGCTTATCATTGAATACGATTTTTTAAACTGTGTTTTAAGT
>JAIRZW010000166.1 GCA_031267015.1 Heliobacteriaceae bacterium
ACACTTGCGTCGTTACGCTCCGGAGCGGCGCCTTCTTCTATTGCTTCCGTCATTTTTAAAGTTTGCATATGAATCGAGTAAAACTTCTTCAACCTTGTTACAGTAACCTGTTTCTCATATTTTGTAATAAGCGACGGCATGGTAAGAGCTGCCACAACTCCGATAATTCCTAATGTAATCAAGACTTCCGATAATGTAAATGCGTATTTTTTCATGTTTCATACCTCCAACGAAAATATAACACAACATGGCAGAATTGTCTAATTTTGTGAAATTCGTTACAAACTGAAACAAAAAAAAATCGTATATTATTTCCAGTTAACATCCGGTGAGATTTTCCAGCCATCATACTGGTATAATGCCCCACAAGAATCTCCGCTGCTTGATTTAGAACAACGTGATAAAAGAGTTGTCCGTGCCAGCCCTGCTCCAAAAAAATACAAGCCAGGTTTTTCAATATCATGTGCATAATCAACAAAGCTTTCTCTTACAAGAGTCAAAGTAAAAGCATCTATACCATAGGTATTTGGCTGTTTTGCACCATTAATATCAATATAAATATGCATATGCTCGACATCTTGCTTCCAAGGTGCTAAATATGTTCCGTCATTCAACACTATTTTATAATAGTCTGTGCCCGAAATATCCTCTCGCACAGAACCATCAAGACCATATACTTTATTGTCAGGCAGCCAGCAGTCTGTACCTGTTGTGCCGCAGTTTTTTGATATGTTAAGATAAGGCAGAAGATATGTTTCTATAAATGACTGAGTACTCAAACTCCAATCCCAGCCGCCAATATCGCCGTTATCAACTTTTGAGCGCTCGACGGCCTGCGACAGGACAGAATATTCACGTTTTAGTTTTGTAATAATCTCTTTTTTCCTGTAGTTAGCAATAAGTGACGGCATGGTCAGCGCCGCAACAACACCGATAATCCCTAATGTAATCAAAACCTCTGCCAAAGTGAATGCGCTATTACGAATATTGTGTTGCATAGCTACGTGCGTAGCACCTGATAATGTAAATGCCTTTTTCATAGCCTTCCTTTCATTATTATAATAATTATAATTTATTTATCGATTATATTTATTATTAATATAACTTAATAGCCTATAAAAGTCAAGACATGTAATAATAGCATGATGGGCATACACGAAAAGTTAAAAGCACTGCTGGCCAATGAAGCCACTACTATGACAGAGATTTCAAAACGTCTTTCAAAAGAAAAAGGACGCAATTTGACCATGAATAATCTTTCGAGAAAATTAAGAATGAAAACCATTAAGTTTGTAGAAGTGGACGAAATAGCTGACCTGCTCGGTTATGATGTTGATTTCAAAAAACGTATCAAATAAATTTACTCGGATTGCCGCGGCGCGCATGAGCCGGCTTTATTTTTTAAGCTTCTTCAGTATCAACAAACCCGCGACAATCGCAGCGCCAAGACCCCAGAAAACTGATTTTGGAGTCTTCTTCTTATTACCCGGTGTTGTCCGCTTCACGGTCTGATACACATCACGGTCAAGAGCGTTAAACTCCTGCGTTGCTTTCACATGCGAATACAACACCGGCTTAACCAGCGAATCCGGCGGAATAAGCTCCCCCATATTCAACGGCGGAACCTTCATGGCAATATCAATCCTTTCTACACTATCAGTCATATTTTATATAAAACAAAACAGGTTGAGAAATTGCCTTGTACTTTTAAAAAGTTCATGGTAAACTTGTTGCGTAGATAATAAGGAGAAAATAGCTATGGAAAAATATATATGCACAGTATGCGGCCACGTATACGATCCGGAGCAGGAGAACAACGTTTCATTTGAAAGCCTTTCAGATGACTGGGTCTGCCCTGTTTGCGGCGTTGGCAAAGACATGTTTACACAAGAATAGAAGGAGAAAATTATGGCAACATTTATACCTGAAAAAGAATTAAAAGGAACAAAAACAGAAAAGAACCTTGAAACCGCTTTCGCAGGCGAATCAATGGCAAGAAACAAATATACTTTCTACGCTTCACAAGCGAAAAAAGAGGGCTTTGTTCAAATAGGCAAATTTTTTGAAGAAACAGCAGGCAACGAAAAAGAGCATGCCGAAATCTGGTTTAAATATCTTCACGGCGGCGACACGCCCGGCACAGTGGCAAACCTTGAAGACGGCATCGCGGGCGAATACTACGAGTGGTCAGACATGTACGAAAACTTTGCAAAAGAAGCTGAACAAGAAGGTTTCACAGCGCTTGCGGCACGTTTCAGACTCGTAGGCCAGGTAGAAAAAAGACACGAAGAAAGATACCGCCGGCTTCTGCACAATATCAAAGACGGCAGAGTATTTGAACGTGACGCAAACACTGTTTGGGAATGCTCAAACTGCGGACATATTTTGACAGGCGCAAAAGCACCCGAACTTTGTCCTGTATGCTCACATCCAAAAGCATACTTTATGGTTAAACCAGAAAACTACTAGGAGGCTTTATGCTTGAATTCAGAGGTTCAGAAACCGAAAAAAACCTTACGGTTGCAATGACCGAAGCATCTGTTGCGGCTCACAAATATCTCTTTTACGCTGAACGGGCGAAAAATGAAGGCTATTTTAATGTAGCCGATGTTTTTGGAGAGTTTGCGCATAACAATAAAGAGCATACAAAAATTTGGTACAAATGGCTCAACGGACAGCAAATTCCAAATACACTTCAAAATCTTCAGGATTCAGTAAATTTTGAGAATTATGCAAGCACTACATGTGCAGAGTTTGCCATAAAGGCGCGTGAAGAAGGATTTGAGAATATTGCGGACCTGTTTGTACATGTTGCGCAAATTGAAAACACTCATGGACAAAGATTCAAGCAACTGGCTTCCAGCCTTAAAAATGCCGTATATGATTACAGCGGTCAAAGCGGTTATGTGTGCGATGTGTGCGGCTGCCTGATAGAACAGGAAAACCCGCCGGTAGTGTGCCCGCTTTGCCTGAATCAGGATGTTTAATTTTTTAAAAAATCAGCCTGGGAGAAAAACAATGCGTGAAATTAAAAACAATGTCTATTATTGCGGAATAAACGACCCTAATA
>JAIRZW010000025.1 GCA_031267015.1 Heliobacteriaceae bacterium
GCTTGACGCGCGGCCGCAGAACATTGCGGCGGCCGCGCCGGAGATTGAATTTCCGCCGCCGGCAAAGACTGTTACAATTAACGGCGTGGACTTTTTGCAATCGCAGGCGCCTGTCGGGAAATTCGGCTGCGAACTGGTGCTTTCCACAATCGGCGAGGGCCCCAAGACTTTTAACCCGTTTAATTCAAAGGATAATACGTCTTCAATCCTTGCGGGCTATATGTATGACGGGCTTGTGACGACCGATGCGCAAACCGGGCAGACTATTCCGAGAATGGCAAAAGCCTTTGAAATTAACGGAAACGATTACATTGTGCACTTGCGCAGGGGGATTACGTGGTCTGACGGGAAGCCGATAACGGCTGACGACGTGGTTTTTACCTGGCAGAACATTATTCTTGACGGGTTTGGCAACACTTCAATCCGTGATTCAATTGTTGTGGACGGAAAACTTCCGACTGTGCGCAAAATTGACGATTTTACAGTGAAGTTTACGACACCGCAACCGTTTGCGCCGTTTTTAAGCGTGCTTTCCGCGCCTATCGCGCCAAAACACGTTTTTGAACCCGCTGTGAAAAAAGGTAAAGCATATTTTGAAACATTTATGTCCACAAACGTTGACCCGCAGAGCCTTGTGGTGTCCGGCGCATTCAAGATGAAAGAATACGTGCCTGCTCAGCGCGTGGTTTTTGTGCGAAACCCGGATTATTACGTGATAAACACGCAAGACGAGCGGCTTCCGTACCTTGATAAGCTGGTTTATTTGATTGTAGGCGATTTGAACAATGAAATTCTGAAATTTGAGGGCAAAGAAATCGATTCCATAAGCCCGCACGGCGCGAATGTTGCGCGTTTTAAGGCAATGGAAAAGCACGGGGATTTCAAAATGTACAACCTTGGGCCTGACACGGGCACGTTGTATTTGTCAATGAACCTCAATGACCGCCGCAACGACAAGGGGAAATTCTATGTTGACCCGAAAAAACAGCTCTGGTTCAGGGATAAGAACTTCCGGCAGGCCGTGGATTTGGCGCTTGACCGCAAAAACATGACATTAAATATTGCAAGCGGGCTTGCAGAGCCGCTTTTCACGCCCGAAAGCCTTAATTCGATTTTTCTGAACAAGGATTTGAAGCCTTATGATAAGGATTTGGGCAAGTCGCGCGAACTGCTTGGGAAGTCCGGGTTTTATCAGAAAGACAGCCGGCTTTATGACAGGTTCAACAACCGCGTGGAATTTGACCTTTACACCAACGCCGGAAACACCGAGCGCGAGGCCATCGGGGTTATGGTAAAACAAGACCTTGAGGATTTGGGTATGAAGGTGAATTTCAAGCCGGTTGAGTTTAATTCGCTTGTGAATAAGCTTGTGAGCACGCTTGACTGGGATATGGTAATCATGGGGCTTACGGGCTCACCGCTGGAGCCGAACGGCGGCAAAAACGTCTGGCTGTCGAACGGAACCTTGCACGTTTTTAACCAACGCCTTGAAAGGGACGCAAACAGCAAACGTCTGCCTTGGGAAACCCGGCTGGATGAGCTTTTTAGACAGGGCGCGCTGGCGACTAAGTTTGAGGACAGGAAAAAGTATTACGACGAATACCAGCAAATCATTTATGATGAAAAGCCTTTTATTTATATTTATTCGCCAATACGAATTGCGGCAGTGCGCAGGAAATTCGGCAATATTTTCCCGTCGTCGCTGGGCGGATTGCTGCATAACCCGGAGGAAATTTTTATAAGAAACTGCAACGAGCCTTGTAATAATTTAACGGGGGAGGGAGGTAGCTTCTGCAAATACTGATTTACATACTTAAACGAATACTTCAAACCATTCCGCTGCTGGTCATCGTGTCCCTGATAAGCTTTTTCATAATCCGCTTGTCCCCTGTTGACCCGCTTGCAGAGCTTAAATTGAACCCGTCCGTGTCCAAAGAAACCCTTCAGCGCGAAACCGAACGGCTTGGCTTGGACAAACCAATAACCGTACAGTACGGGAAATGGGCAAGATCCTTTCTCAAAGGCGATTTAGGCATAACCTCAAACGGCGAGCAAGTGAGCGTTAAATTAAAAGAGCGAATCCCGAATACGCTTTTGTTGACGGTAATTGTAATATTTTTAACGTGGATTGCGGGTGTACCGCTTGGGGTTCTGGCGGCTGTGAACAGGCAAACTCCTCTCGACAGGATTTTAACCGTACTCACAAGTGTCGGAATGGCGATTCCGTCGTTCTTTTTCGCGGTTTTGCTTCTGATTTTTGCCGTTAAGACAGGCTGGTTCCCGGTCGGCGGGCTTACTAGTTCAAACTTCCTTGAAATGACATTTGGCGCAAAAGTTTGGGATATAACGCACCACTTAATCCTGCCTGTAACAGTGCTTTTCACGATTTCGCTTGCGGGTTTGCAGCGGCAAATGCGCGGGAATCTGCTGGATGTGCTTGACAGCGATTATGTGAAATTCGCGCGTGCAAAGGGTTTGAGCGAGGCTAAAGTAATTTACAAACACGCCTTGCGCAATGCTGTCAACCCGATGATAACGATGTTAGGGTTTGAATTTGCAGGGCTCTTAAGCGGCGCAGCGCTTACGGAATATGTGTTTCAGTACCCCGGCCTTGGGCGGCTCATTCTGGAAGCGGTTTTGCGCTCGGACATAAACCTTGTAATGGCGTCGCTTATGATGGGCGCGGTTATGCTCGTGCTGGGCAATCTGCTGGCGGATATTATGCTAATCCTTACTGACCCGCGTATTAGGGGGCAGCATGTTTAAAGAAATCTACCAAAATTTAATAAAAGACAAATTTGCGCGAATCGCGCTGGTTGTGCTTGTTATAATCTATGCCGCGCTTTTGTTTGCGGATTTTATTGCGCCGTACGGCAGGGATTTTTCTGACCGCACAATGGCTTATGTGCCGCCGTCAAAGGTTTTTACCATTGATGAAAACGGCAAATTCTCGCGGCCGTATACTTACAACTACATCCGAGATTTTGATGACGAAAACCTTCAAATCACTTACAGGTTTGACCGGAGCAAAAAGCATTATTTGCGGTTTTTCAGGGCCGGACACCTTGTGAGCGTTCCTGAAGACGGCCGTTTGTTTTTGCTGGGAACCGACATTAACGGCCGCGATGTGTTTTCCCGCCTGCTTTTTGGCGGAAGAATTTCCATGACAATCGGATTTTTGGCGTTGTTTGTTCTGTTTCCGATTGGGCTTTTGTACGGCGGAATCGCCGGCTATTTCGGCGGAAAAACCGACATGCTTATGATGCGCTTTGCCGAGGCCGTAATGTCCATTCCGAGTTTCTATTTATTGATAATTCTGGCGTCAATTCTGCCGTCCGGCATGAAGAGTGTTCAGCGGTTTATGCTGATTGTCGTAATCCTTGCATTGATTGGCTGGGCAGGGTTTGCGCGGGTTGTGCGCGGGATGGTGTTGTCTGTTAAGGATTTGGAATTCGTCCAGGCTGCAAAATCAATCGGCGCTTCACGCCTTAGAATTATTATAAAACACATTCTGCCGCAGACCACGAGCTATGTAATCGTTGCCATGACGCTTTCCGTGCCGTCTTATATCCTGTCCGAATCCGGCCTGAGCTTCCTGGGCCTCGGAATCCAGCAGCCTGACGCAAGCTGGGGCAACATGCTTAAAGAAGCCCAGGAATTCATCAATATAATCTCGCGGCCGTGGCTTTTGACGCCCGGATTTTTAATTTTTGTTGCGGTGCTTGCCTTTAATGTGATTGGTGATACAATTAGAGATGTGTTGGACCCAAAGAGTAAGGTTAGGGGGTAAATGTATGGGGCAATGCAGGTAGTCACAACGAACGGAGAGTGGGGGGTAAATGTATATTTATATAATAAGAGTAGTAGCGGCGGTATTGTTGGGATTTGCAATAGGCTTGGAGCGTGAATATTCCAATAAATACGCGGGTTTGCGTACGCATATTCTTGTGTGCCTCGGCGCGTGCGTGTTTACGATAATCTCAATTTACGGCTTTCCGGCCTTGTCAGAAGTTGCAGTGCGTGATTCTTCAAGGGTTGCGGCGCAAATCGTGACAGGAATCGGTTTTATCGGCGGCGGAACCGTCTTGCGCCACGGTGCAACGGTTATGGGGCTTACGACCGCGGCAACGCTGTGGATTGCGGCCGCTATCGGAATGGCTTGCGGTACAGGCATGTACGATTTAGCGATTGCGTCTACGATTTTGTCGGTTATTGTGCTTGTTTCCGTCAGAATGCTTGAGAAAAAAGTGATTAAAAAAGAAAAATGCGGCTCAAAACATATACAAGACTGAAGCTGTTACTTAAACTTGTTTAATAAATTACCTGACTGCGCGGGCGGCGTTGTATTTTCATTAACGACTTCAATGTTTGCATAATATGCAGGGTCATCCAGAGATTCAATTGCTTTCATAACGCCAAGACGTCCGGCTTTTAACTGCATTTCCGCAAGCCATTGTTCTATTATATAAGCAATGATAATATTAAGCGCTACCCAAGACGCACCTGCAACAGCCAGAGCTGTTTTCAGTTCGGGAGTAAATAACACTTTTCTCATAAGTCCTCCGTTTTGCAGAAGGTGCACGAATTCATCCGGGTTATTCTGAAACTCTTTAAGCAGAGTATTTTTAATTTTTGCCAAATGCTCTTTTGGGATATTGTCCATAATTTTTTCGAGTTTTGGCAGCATTTCAAGAACGGTTTTTCTGTCAATGTCCACTCCGAACCTGTTTATTAATTGCGCAAACTCCTTGTCATCCATTTTTTCTAATCCTGATTTAGCAATACTTGTAAAGTTTTTGATGTTAAGGTGCTTAGCGCCTTCTTTGATTTTTGCCGCCATTGGAGTAACTACACCATTGTAAAGCTCATCAATCGTTGCTTTCAGCGGCGCAAGCTCTGCTTTTAATTCAGAGATTTCCTCTCCTACTTTGGTCATTTTTGACAAGTATTCGGATTTTTGTATACTTGAGGTTGAATCCACATATTTCATTGCTGCATTGAACGCCTCATCATCCATTTTTTCGACAGCTTTAGTATTTCCGAGCATTATGTCGAGCACATTCGGACGTAATTCAGGATTTTTATAAAATTCGTGATGGTTAAGTTTACTAAATATTTCTTTGTTTACAAAAGCTTTTATATTATTAGCTTTTTCTTTGTCAAAAGTACTTACTGAATCAAGAAGATTATCTACTTTATGCTGAAATTCCCAAATCGTCTGATTTTGTGTATCAGCGTCCATTTTACGTAGTGCGTCCGGCAGAGTTCTTATATTGTCAATCATTTTCTCAACTGCTCCGACCGGGTCTTTGAAGTCAACATCTTTAATCAGTCCTGCAATCGGCCGGTTCTGTACCCGTGTACCCTGAACTTTAGCAGATATATTTTTATCTACGCTGTTTAAGTATCTTTGTAACGGCTTTTTTGACAGCCGGGTAATCTTTTCAGTCAAATTTACAAAATCTTTTGCCAGTTTGGCAGTAGTAATTTTCCCCTTAGCAACTTGCACCCCGTAGAATATCGCCGGAGAAACCGCTGCTAATGCGGCGCCGTAGTAAACAAACGGCTGTGCTATTTCTGTTGCGGCTTCCATTGATTCGGAATAGATTTGTGAATTATCGTCAACTTTTTCAAACGTGTTAAATAGTTTACTCTGTAAATTTTTCGCATCGCGAAGCTGTGCTTCGCTTACGTCTTGCTTAAGTAATTGTTCTCTTAAAATTTGGTTTTGCTTGTATTCTGTTTTTCGGTATTTACTATAAGCCCAATACTGCTTCATAACATTCGGGAGGAACATTATTATTTCTTTAATTTTCGAGCCGTGTTTTTTGCCTTTGACGTCTTTGACTTCTTCAAAATCTTCTTCTGTATAGCCGATGAAGTTTTTCGGGTCTTGCTCCAGCTCGCGTTTTGCAGTGT
>JAIRZW010000173.1 GCA_031267015.1 Heliobacteriaceae bacterium
TATATAAAACAGATTACGCCAATGTACAAATCCACAGGCAAAGAACAAGTGATTTACGTCGCGCTGGACATGCTTAAAGGCACGAACGGAGAGTTTTCGCGCAGCGCGATTTTGGGCCAGAACTTATCCCAAAAACCGGTAAAAATAGAATTTAAAGACCTCGGCGCAATCAATAAAGATTACGCATCATTTGACGCGCTTGGCTGGAAAAAAGGGTCACAGTTGTATGTATTCATAAACCCGCGCCACCAAGACGCGCCTCCGGGGGCTTTGGCCGCATTGCTTGCGCACGAAGCGCTTCATCAGGACGAGTTTAACTCGCTTTCCGAAGAAACCTATGCCTGGACTATGGAAGCCGCAGTCTGGTGTGAAATTGTGAAAGCATACCCGGAAAGCAACGACGAGCTTCACCCGCTTGTGAATCGCGAAAATACGCTTAGAAATTTGATTGAACGCGGCGACTACACAAACAAATACATTAAAAAAGCCGTGTACACCAACGACGGCTACAAAAACCTTCCGTCCACTTCACCGGGGTTTGAGGATTTGTAGAGATTATCAGCGGTTAATCAGCCCTGCGGATTCGTTTTACACGCCGATTCACGTAGAAATACGTAAATCCAATCCACGCCGGAATAACAATCGCCAGAATAATATCATTTATCTCATTTGCCGCCATCTTCTAACCTCCTTAACAATTCTTCTATTCTATTATCTACACTAACTGCATCATTTAAAAATTTAAAGCCAGATAACAGACCAACTGTAAGTAATATGCAAAACAGCCATACAGGTATGACATGCCGCACAAAAACAAGTCCGAATGTACCACTAAATGCAGCGGCTGTAACCATTATAAAGTTAGCTCTTAAATGTGTCAACTGGGTTATGTTTGCTTTTAAATAATCTTTCATGTTTAAATCATATACTGATTTTTGAATTGTGTAAATAATGTAAACAGATTAATCTTCTTTCTTCTGAAGCCTGGTGAGGTTTCCGTCTTTGTCGAAGTTCATTAGTAAAAGGTCTGCTTCTGCATTCCCATCGCATTCGTAATATTGTTTCAGCCAGCCGTCTTTACTGTAATCTGCTGATTTAACAGCATACTCCGTTTCCGGGTTATAGTTGCTAACGCTCGATAATGCTCCGTCAGGCCAAAAATAAGTTTGCTTTAATTCCTTGCCTGCTTCGTTATACTCTCTAATCCTAACTGAAATTTTGCCGTCTTCATGCATTTTAATTTCACGAATGATATTCCCGTTAACGGATTCTTCCGCGCGTTCACATTTTTTGCCTGTAATATCAAAATATAACTTTGTTGTCTTATCACCGTTTCTAATTGTTAAAGTTTCAAGCGCGCCGTTGGAATAGAAAGTCTTTTCTCCAGGCTGATTGAAATTCGCGTCAGTATAAACAACTTTTTCAGCCGGTTTTAAGTCGATTGTTTTCGGGTCTATACCGGTTGTGTTCTGAATCGGCTGATACTTAAACTCCTCGGTTAAATTTGATTTGCCGTAAGTATAATTCGTTGACTTTATAAGCCTGCCGGCATCATCTTTTACCTCTTTTAAATATAATTCGCCAGAGATAAATTTATATTCTTCATTCAAGCCTGTTGACTCGTTGACTTCAATATATGAAGACAGTTTTCCGGCGTCATGAAAGCATACCATTCGGGTTCTTTCAGAAGGATATTCAGCTATGAGTTCAGGCTTGCCGTTTTCAAAAGTAGTATGTTTTATTTGTTTGCCATTGCTAAATTCATCAATCCAATATTCCTCATATTGTCCGTCTTGACGTTTAGAAATATTAGCTTGTTTTACGAGCATGCCTGTTGCGTTATCACGTTCAATGAAGCGGTAGGTTCCTCTGTCCGGCAGATATTCTTTGCTTGTCTTATCGCCTTTAACAACGATTGCGGCCAGGGTTCCGTCGGACTTGAGGACTTTCTCGCCCTCAAGCTTTGCAAAGAAATCTTCCGGCAAAACAACCGGCTCGGAAGGTTTTATGCTGTTAATCCTGTCCATAAGATTGTCCTGCTGTACCAAAGGCGCATTATAACTCGCCAGCGCCTCACTGCCTTGCAGGCTCACGTTTTCCTGCGGCGCTGCACCGGGCTGCTGATTGTTCTTAATCTGCTGAATTAAATTACTGCTGCCAAAATTTATTGAACCTACTTTACTAATCATAATTTTCTCCTACTTATTATATTAAAATACGAAAATTTTATAAATTGCGTGTTTATGTATTTTTGTTAAATTTTTGTGATAAAATTTTCTTAAAGAAGGAGAAGCCATGTCAGAAGTCAGAGTCAGAATAGCGCCGTCGCCGAGCGGGAATTTGCACGTCGGAACAGCAAGAACAGCTTTGTTTAATTATTTGTTCGCAAAGAAAAATAACGGGAAATTTATCCTGAGGATTGAGGACACAGACCTCGGACGCTCAAGCGATGAGTATATTCAGAATATTTTCGACAGCTTAAAAGCGCTCGGTCTGAATTGGGCTGAAGGGCCGGACGTTGGCGGGCCTTACGGGCCGTACAGCCAGTCCGAAAGGTTTGATATCTATCCGAAATATGCGCAAATGTTTCTTGACAGCGGCTTTGCATATGAATGCTTTTGCACGCCCGAAGAACTTGAATCAGAAAAGAAATCGGCCGAAGAAAATAAACAGGCTTATGTGTACTCCAAAAAATGCGAAACCCGCGCTGACAAACCCGCCGGGGTTAAGCCTGCCATACGTTTTAACGTATCAAAAACCCAAAAGGCTTTCCGCAACACGCCGGAGCTTTCGTTTAACGATATGGTTAAAGGCGAATTAAAGCAAAATACGGACTTAATCGGCGATTTTATCATCATGAAGTCTGACGGCACACCGACTTACAACTTTGCGGTTGTTGTGGATGATATGCTTATGAAAATCACCCACATAATCCGCGGGGAAGACCATATTTCCAATACTTTCAAGCAGATTTTGATTTACGAAGCATTAGGTGCGCAAGTGCCGCAATTCGGCCACCTTGGCATGATTCTTGCGCCCGACCGAAGCAAGCTTTCCAAACGCCACGGCGCAACAGCGGTCTCGGAGTTTGTAGAAAAAGGTTATCTGACTGAGGCGCTGGTGAATTTTATTGCGCTGCTTGGCTGGTCGCCGTCTGACGGGCAGGAAATTAAGACTATTGACGAAATTGCGGCTGATTTCAGGATTCACGACGTTTCAAGCTCAAACTCAATTTTTGAATATGACAAACTTAACTGGATGAACAGCCAGTATATCAAGAAACTGGATATTGAAACGCTCAAAGCCGCGCTGAAACCGTATTTAACACAATATGATTTAAGTACATTTACCCCCGCACAGTTCACGCGCATGGTTGAAGTTACGCGCGAGCCGCTGACGATTTTGTCTGATATTACGAATGACGTGCCTTATTTCTTTGGCCAAGGGGTGGAAATTGAGCCGGAAGTTCAATCAACCGTTATTGATACGGAAGTTTCGCAACAAGTTCTAAAAGCGTTTTATGAAGAAGCGCAGAACTGGAAGTTCACGGAAGACGCGCTTCACGAGAGCCTTGACACTTTCAGGACAAAGTTTAAAGAGCTGGGAATCAAGCCCAAAGAAACAATGTGGGCAATCCGCGCAGCAATAACCGGCCGTGTCAAAGGCGCCGACATCACAGCAGTGCTTGCAATCCTTGGAAAAGAAAAGGTTTTGAACAGAGTTAATAAATCTTTACAAAATTGATTTTTTATTAAAGTTTAGGGTTCTTTAGGCCGTTATTAACCATGTGGATATTGGAAATATTGGAGTATAAGAATGGCTAAAGTTTACATTAACTCAAAGCAAATCAGCAAGTATTTATACTATATTACGCTTTTTAATGCCATTTTTCCGAAAGTGCTCGAGGAAAGCGATTTGACTCTTTGGGTCGAAGACCCGCACGACAATGACAATATACATTGTCTTTCTTATGATTGTTTTATTGAAAGATTCGACAGCTACGGACTTAACCAAACCGTAATTTAATTTTCCTGTAAACAAGCTCACCAAGGATAATCGTCTTTTATCTGCCAGCCGTCAAGCATGATAAGAGCAGAGCAAAGTTGTCCGGCGGCGACGCCTGAGATATTTTTATTACACGCATAAGATGATGGGTATGTTAATTTATTTTCACAAACACCGCCTGTGTTCAGCAACGCGTTACGAGTAAGACCTGCTCCAACAGGTTTAAATCCCCTTTCTCCGTTAAAAAAGAGATTGAACCTGAATGTATCTTTTCCCACGACATTCGGCTTTTTAGGACCATTTACATCAACCATTACTATTAAATAATTGTATATACGGCTCACAGCAACAATAAAGTTTATTGAAGTTCCGCCCGCCAGCATAACAGATACATTCTCAGCGTCATTATTGCCCATTCCGGCCGGTTGACCGTTTAATGCTTTATAAGATTCATGATAAGTAAAGCCGCATTCAACATTATTGGTTCTGCAAATTTTTGTTGTTTTGAGGTATGGAAAGATATATGTATCCAGAAAATCAATTCCGTCCGCTCTTGTTTTACCCTTATATGCCCAAGAGTCAGACGTACCATTATACGCTTCTGAAAGAGTATATGCCTGATATAGAAAACTATAAGCCCTTTTAAGCCGGGTAACAGTTTCTTGTTTTTGATAATTAGCGATTAAACCCGGCATGACTAATGCGGCTACTACGCCTATAATGCCCAGTGTAATTAAAACTTCTGCCAAAGTGAATCCGTATTTTTTCATAGCCATCTCCTTTTTTTAATAAAATAGCATAAACGCGCAAAACTATCCGCTCTGACACAATTCGTTACAATAGTTACAATCAATAAAATATTTGTATTTTATTTTTTTTTAATAGTAAAATATTACTATAAGGGAAACAAATGGAATTTTTCAGAAAACATCAAAAAATCATAGTTGGTATCATTGCTCTGACTTTTATGGCTTGGACTGTAGGATTAATGATGCTGCCTATCATCTTCAAATAGGATAATCGTGTATATAAATAAAATTAAAAAGTTGTGTATAGCCCTACTGTCAATGCTAATCCTTAACGCAGGATTCGCACCTTTTACGTGCGCCGCGCCGAAAGGAACCCCGTCGATTGAGCAAAAACAAAAAAATGCCGCGCAAAAAATTAAGGAACTTAAAGCACGCGAAAGCCTTGAGCAGAAAAAACTGCGCAAAAACCAGCAGCAGCTTGAACAGGCTTCCGGCCAGCTTGAGGTTTCAAAAAACCAGTATAATGATATAGAAAACCAGCTCCGCCGTATGGAAAGAGACCTGAGTACTTCTGTTGCAGAGTATAACAGAGCAAACAGCGCAATGCAGTCAAGGATTCGTCAGGTGTTTAAAAACCAGCGCACCGGGATGTTCCAGCTTATTCTGTCCGCAAAAGATCTCAATTCACTTCTGGATGTTGTGTATTTTGAAAAAATTATTATCAAAAAAGATTATGACCGGATGATGTCTGTAAAAGTCCGCTCGCAAAGCATTGCAAAAATGAAAAGCGATATTGAAACAAGAAAAAGAAGCCTTGCGCAATCAATTAACACGATAAGCACCCAGAAAAAAGATTTGAACAAAGCAATCGCCAAAAACCAGGGCATGATTAGCAAACTAAAGACAGACCGGGCATATTACGAAAAAACCGAACGTGAACTGGCAAAACAGTCAGCTAATCTTCAATCTATGATAAGCAAAAATCGCGGGAATACTGTTGCAAGCGCTTCTGGAGCGTTTGGAAGCCCAATAAGCGGCAGGATTTCGTCACCTTTCGGCTGGCGGACCCACCCGATTTTTAACAGCAGAACTTTCCACTCAGGCGTAGACATTGCAGGCCCGAATTACGGCAGCATCCGCGCCTCAAACTCCGGCAAAGTAATCTACTCCGGCTGGTACGGCGGCTACGGCAAAGTCGTTATTGTCGACCACGGAACTGTTAACGGCCACCCGATTACAACGCTTTATGCCCACATGTCTTCCATAAAAGTTCAGAACGGACAAACTGTGGGCAAAGGCGACGTGCTCGGCTACGAAGGCACAACAGGATACAGCACCGGACCGCACCTGCACTTTGAGGTTCGCGTCAACGGAAAGCCAAACAATCCTCTGAATTACATATAAAGTGAGTAGTGAATCGTGAATAGGACATCAAAGAAAAAATTTAATATAATTATGAACATTCTTATTTTGCTGGTCTGTTCACAATTCACAATTCACTGTTCACTTGCGGCAGAACTGGTGGAAAACCCGTATGATTTTGACAAGCTGTACCAAAATTTCTACGAAGCGCCGATTGTACCGGTTCCGACTATTGAGCGTATTGAAACGCAGCAAAAGTCTTACGAGACGGATGACATGCCCGTGTTTAAGCAGTTACGGCTAAAGTTCACGAACTATTTACGCGGAGTCAGCACAAAAAACGAGAAGCAAATCCGCGAAGCAGAAATAAAAGCGCTGAAAAAAGAGGCCGAAGAAGCAGGAATTGACATTGAAGAAACCCCTGTCTCGCAGAAAACCGTAACCGAAGAAGCGCCTTCCGAAACCACTCTGGAGCTTACCGGCGGGGTTAAGGAGCATGTAAGTCAAAATGATATTACTCTTGACGCGGATATAATTGATTATCTGCCTGAAAGCGACGATATTGAGGCGCGCGGAAACCCGATTCTTGTGCTCGTGCCGCAGGCAACGACAATGAAAGCCGATAAGATGGTTTACAGCCGGGCTGCAAACATTGTTAAGCTTTACGGAAACGTGGAAGTGATTAAAGACGGTTCAACAATGTACGGTGATTTTATGCAGGTGAATCTTAACGAAGAAACCTCATACGCCGATAATGTAAAAACGAATAAGAACGCTGTAACATTAACCGCAAGAACAGCTGTTTCTGACGAAAGCCGCCTTATTCTTGAAGACGGCAAAATTACGGCTGAGCAATCGTTCATTTTAAAATTCAGGTCGTCAATGATTCGCGGGGCCGACAATGAGGCTTGGATTATCGACGATGATGACAGGTCGTTCATACGGGACGACGTCGGACATGACACGGTAATCATAAAAACCAACGGGATTAAAGTTGACGCACGCAAAAAACATACAATAATTTCCGTTAATGAAGCCGACATTCATTTTGGTCAGAAAAAACTGTTTACTATGCCGGCATTCAGGGCCTACACAAACAAAGCCGGAAATTATTTTGAAGCAGACTATCCTGAATTTGGTTCTATCGGGATGCTCGGTATGTACGCCGGCCCCGGAATTGTGTTTGGGATTCCGAACGGCGCTGTTATTAAAGCAATGCCGATTTTGAATTACAATAATAAAATTGGCGTCGGCGCAGCCGTGAAATATAAAAGCGCCACGAACATGACCGATATTGCCTACGGAACCGCGGCTAATGTGCTTCTTGTCCGAGGCAGACAAAAATTTGATGATAATTTCCATTTGCAATATGGTATAAATTCTTATATGGATGACTGGTTTCTGGGTTACAGAAGACCGAAATATATGGTAGAGGCGGTTTATGACAATAGCACCACTATTAAAGATACTCTGGCAAAAGGTTTGAATTTAAGGTTCAGACACCGCATAAGCGGCGGTTTTATGAAGGATTCGGACATGAACCGGCATGATGAAGATATTATAACAAGCAACAAGAGTACGTCAAGATTCCGGTATATGGCTGAAATTTCCCAATCTGTGTATAAATACGAAAACCGTGAACAACGCGAGCTTTTGGATTTGTCGCTTGTCATGCAGGGCAGTGCGGCGGTTTACGGAACCGGTGATACGCAGTTTATCGGACGTGTAGGGCCTAATATTCACTCGCAGTACAAAAACTGGATGCAGGATATCGGATATTTTATTTCGGCTTATCAGGATAATACACCAATGCCCGTGTTTGATGCATACCGGTATGGACATTCGGCTGTCGTGTTTAAAGAGGCTTTCAGAGTAAATAAATACGTAACCCTTGCCTGGATTTCTACTATAAACTTGTCCGGTGACGCGCCGAACCATAGCATGTTTCAGGAAAACGGTTTTTTTGTTTCGCTCGGGCCGGATGATTTGAAATTTACTCTGGGATATGACGTAGTGCGCAGAAATACGTATTTCACCATAGCGCTGGCAATGGATGCAAAGGGTTCTTCGGTTGAGTTTAAGAAAATGGAAATAAAGAATCCGGACAGGCTGACACAAAAGAGTACCAAAATAACGGCTTTTGAGGATGTGCCTGTGATGAGCAAGCCTAAGATGCAGTATGCACAGGTAATAGACATTGAAGACCCGAACAAGGAACAGATATAAACTGTAACATTTTGTAACAACTCGCCTTAGAGCGGCAATTTTCACATGCGATCGGTTTTTATAAAAATATACGAGGACAACGAAAGGGTATTTTTATGGAAATCACAGGACAAACTTTAACAATTAAAAAAGGACAAGGTTTAACGTACGCACTTTTAGATTTGGTAAATGCGCAGAAAATGGAGATGTCTAATGGCAAAATTACGCTTGCAGAGTGGAATGCAGCGATTGATAAGCTTGTAGAAATCCAGCAGGCGCGTCAGAATGAAGGCAAAGCATCAATCTTTACAGGCGGGACTGACAGAAATAATTATCGGGGAAACTTTGTTGTACATCCAAACCAGCAAATAGAATTCACAAAAGAGGAAATGGAATCATTGTACAGCGCAATGGGCGTAACCTTCGGCGAAGGGTCACAACAAGCCGAACCCGAAACTAAGCCGGAAACAAAACCTGAGGTGAAGCAGGAGACTAAGCCGTCATCGTCAAACACTAAAAAACAGACTCCGACTAAGGTAACACCCGAGCGGCTTGCAGAATTAAAAACAATTGTTACCGGTGGTTACAATAATCTTAAGTCTGATGAGACCAAGGCTGTTGTTAATGAAATTGTTGCATCCAAAGATTTAAGTCTAATCCATTCATTAGTATATAGAAATAATATTGACAAAGAAACATACGAAAAAATCAAGGGTATTGTGCTGGATCCTGCTTTAAAAGGAGCAAAATATGAAAGCGAAAATAATGGGGAATATGATATTGATATGATACTCGGACAGATTGGACAAAACAATGTGGGTGAAATCAAAACAGATGTTCTAAAATCATGCAGACCATTGTCGATGGAAAATATTGTCTTGAATACCTCTCTGTCAAAAGATGATATTGATGTGGTAATGGAGCGGATTACTACAGAGGGATACTTTGAACAAGATGGCGATTACGCAAAAACGCGTAAAAATTCAATATTCAACAAACTAGCTGGGCAGTATTATTTAAGCGATGAGCAAATTGCGCTATTAGTAGATTTAATGCCTAAAACTCAAGAGTCCAAATGGTTTAGTCCTGAGTTCGGTATGTTGGCGAGTTGTCCAAATATAAGCCATGCGACACAAGACAAGATTTTCAATCTTGTACCAACGTTGAACATAGGGGCACGTCAAAGCGTTTATATTGAGCTTGCAGGAAATATACGCGGCACAGACGAAGAAAAGAAAGCAATGCGTGATAAGTTGCTAGCATTAAACAACCGTAAGGTCAATCTTGAGCTCGCTAAGCATGATTTGGTTAAAAGCCGTACTGATATAGCGATTGTACAGGACGACGAGGTATCAGCGGAACAAACCCTTAGAAAAAGATATAGAGCGCTTCTTCCGCAAGGCGACATGGAAGACACAGAATATGCACAAAAGCTGCAATATATCATCGCAAGAGACGCGCAAAAGTACAAAAATATTAAGCCCGGTGATGCGCTGACTATTCCGCAATATAAAGATATTGATGATGCCCTTGGCAACTGGGAAACTTTCAAGCTTTGGTGGAACAGATAAATGCTTGAAAAAAAACATTGAATCCTGTAAAATTAACTTATGGACATAAGAGAAGTTAAACAGGAATTAATCAAGTACGGCAAGCGCGCAGGGAAAAAGAATTTTACACCGGGGATTTCCGGCAACATGTCTGCCAGAGTCGGCGAAAACATTCTTATCACGACTTCCGGCTCGGCAAACGGTTATTTAAAAGAGGGCGACTTTGCGCTGATTAATTTTGACGGCAGCCTTGTTGAAGGCACTCACCACCCGGAATCCCCCTCAGCCGCCCATTTAACAAAGGACGCTAAAAAACCGTCTTCGGAAAAAATGCTTCACGTAGAGTTTTACAAAATGCGGCCTGATGTGAATTACATAATCCACGTTCATTCTCCGTGTCTGAGCGCGTTTGCATCGTGCAGAACCGCACTGGATGAGGCGATTATGGCGGAAAACGTTTTCTATTTCGGCCAAATTCCGCTTGCAGACTACGCATTACCGTCAACAGAGGATTTGGTCAGGAAAACCGCTAAATATTTTAAAGATTATACGGCGGTGCTTATGGCGAATCACGGGTTTATTGTCGGGGACAAAACTATCCGCGACGCATATTTGAAGCTTGAGCTTGCGGAATCCTACGCACAAGTCGTTTTAAATACGAAAATTCTGGGCGGGGCCTCGCTCTTAAATCAACAGGAAATTGATGAGATTAACAGGTTAAGAGGAAATGTATAAATGTCAATAATGCTGGAACATAAACAGGGATTAATCGCAGGCGACGGGTGTCTTCCGGTCAAAATGGCGCAGTATGCCAAAGAAAACGGGTTTGAAGTTATTTGTATTTCGCTCTCGAACGACAACATTAATGAGTTAAAAAAGCACTGCGCAAAAGTCTACTCCTGCTGTCCGGGCGAAATCAACAAAATCGAAAATGTTTT
>JAIRZW010000177.1 GCA_031267015.1 Heliobacteriaceae bacterium
TATCAGGAGCGCCGCGACGTAATGGAAGCGGGCCTGCGCGAATTGGGCTGGGATTTGAAGCCGTCAAAAGCAACGTTTTACTTGTGGCTTCCGGTACCGCAGGGTTACACATCAGAATCGTTTGTAACCGCAATGCTGGAAAAAGCGCACGTTGTGGTTCCGCCGGGCAACGGCTACGGGAAATACGGCGAGGGCTGGTTCAGAATCGCGCTTACCAAAGACGCTGACACATTAAGAGAATGTATCAACCGCATGAAAAATGCGGGTATCTATTATAAAAAAGAGGCGAAAGTATAGATAAGTCGCCTTAGTTGGAGTAAACCTTATTCACACACGAAAATAGCAGAAAAACTATTTTCTATCGTGTTCATAAGGCATACTCCAACTTGGCTTCTGACAATTTTCAAAGCGGGGTTTCAGGGACGCAGTGCACTGATGACTCGTTTAATTTGGTCGCGGTTTTTCTTTTGGCTGGTACCTTTTCTTTTTGCATCGCAACAAAAAGAAAAGGTACCAAAATTTTTATAATATTGATTATGGAAAATCCCGGACGATTACCCGTGGAAGGTAAGCTATTAAATACTCCATATAGTGTAGCTGTAATTCTTGTTTAGAATATTCAGCCATGCTATAATTTTATTATGGAATGTCCAAAATGCGGTATTGAAGTTGATGACAAAGCGCTGGTCTGTGATAATTGTAAGAAGGTGCTTAAATTAGTCTGCCCGGTTTGCAAGACTGTTAACACGAATAACACCTGTAAAAAATGCGGATTTCCCATAATCCTTAAATGCCACAAATGCGGCAAGATTTGCCAGAATATTGATAAAAAATGTAAAAAATGCGGATTCTCGACAGAGCTCAGCGTTGTGCTTAACGAGGCCAATACTGACGAGTTTGTCATGATGACAATTGAGTTTCCGAACATGTCCGAGGTGCGCAAAATCCTCGGCGCTGCCGCAGTTTTTAACAAATTTAAAGTAGGACTGGATAACGTTATTAAAACTTCTTTAAAAGAAGCCGGGCTGAGCCGCCGGATTATTGACAATGTTTATATTGTCAGATTCGACAAGGATTACACCTACAAAAGCTCCACGCAAAACGCAATTAAAGTCGTTATTGACCTTCTGAACAAGATTTCCAAAATGAATGCGCGGCTTTACCGAAGAAAAAACGCTGCAGTGCGTACAAATGTTTTTCTTTTGAAAAAGACAACCAAATCTGACCCGACAAACTATAAGTCAGGCTTCAACATAAGCCTGATAAACGCTGACTCAATCAAATCAGAAGAAGACAAAATCCGCAACACTTTTCAGGTTCTGACCGACGATTCTGTAATGAGCACGCTTGAAAAGGATTATGAATTTGAGCCTTTGAACTCTGTCATGATTAACGACGAAATGCGTATGTTCTATGAAATGGACTTGCAAGATCAGGTTACGGTTGAGTTTGAGCCGGAAGAAGAGGACGAAGAATATGATGTTAAAATTCCGAACTTTGTCCAAAACCTGCTTGTTGAGCAGGATAAGCTCGACGGGCTTGCGCTTAACCAGATTGATTTTCCTAACGACCCTGATGCGATTTATGACATTGAAGGGCTTGATTTTAACGAGATTCAGTGCGATTTCATAAGAACAGAAAACATTGACGTATTTTATCATGTGCTGCATAAGGTTCAGTCCGTGCCAAAAGGGATTATTTCAATCAAAACCGACAGGATGTATAAACCGTACTCGCTGAAGATTATCAATGTAATCCAAGGGTTAAAGGTTTATAACAACATAATTTCCATTACCTGTTACGATGAGATGAAGTACGCGCCATATTCGTTCTTTAGGGATTTGGTGTCCGCGATTTTCGAGTACACTGTTTCGCAAAAACTATTCTCTAAAAACGAGTTTACAATGTTTTCTTCCATTGACCCGGACGGCATGGTTAAGGACTTGATTACGCTTAAAGAGCGCGAAATTGAGAACCCGGAAGACACACGCTTTACTTATTTTGACATATTCCTGACGCTTTTGCAGGCCATTCCTAATACCCTGATTTTTATTGAAGATTTTGAGAAAATCGACGCAAGCTCTTATGATGTAATGAAATATCTGTTTGAAGCGTTTGAGGAGCTGGATGTGAGCTATTTAATCTCGCATGATAAGGAATTTTCGCTGCACCGGCAGTCCCACGGCCTTTTGACAAAGCCGTATTACACTGAAATCAACCTCAAGCCGACCGCGTTCGAGAAAATGATTGAGGAAAATAAATACTATTACCGCAAAATAATGGATAATTTTTATTTCCAAAGAATCGCCAAATATTCAACGGGCAGTATTCTATATATTGACTATGCGATTCAGTATCTTATTGAAATGGACATTTTTGAAGCCGGCGAAGACAGCATTGAGATTAAGAACGCCAACACCGTTGTGATTCCGTCAAACCTTGATAAGCTGATGCGCCGCCGGCTTAATCTGCTTCAGGACGACGCGGAAACAATGAAGTTTCTTGCGTCTGTTGTGCTTTTGGGAACGCGGATTGATTTGGCAACGATTGATGCGCTTAAATACGAAAACGCCGATGTGATTATTGAAAAATTAACCCGGCAGGGCTATATATATTTCTACAACAACTGCATGTACTTCCCTAACTATAACCTTTTGCGTGACAATCTGCTTGAAACAGCGAGTATTATTTATTTACGCGAAATCGCTAAGGACTTGTTCGACAAAGTATTTGTACCGGAAATGCCGAGCCCGGTTAAGGCGTATTTGTACAGCCTTCTGAACGATGCTGAAAACGAGCGGCTGGAGTGGGAAAAGTTAGCGCAAATCAACCTTGCAATGGGTGATTTCAGCGCGTATTTGAATTGTATTAATAAAGTTCTGAAAATTCTGGGAAAAAATGACAACCCTGACGACCGTCAGGCAGTTGAAGAATACAAATTACAGCTTTATGAAAATATTTCGACAAACCTTTATGAATACGTGCCTGATAAG
>JAIRZW010000203.1 GCA_031267015.1 Heliobacteriaceae bacterium
ATTTTCATCGTTAAACAGAATCTCCGCAAGCACTTTGCCCAGTTCGGTTTTACCAACGCCTGTGGGCCCGAGGAAAAGAAAGGTTCCTGTCGGACGCTTAGGGTCTTTAAGGCCGGAACGGCTTAACCTGATTGCGTTTGCGATTTTCTTAACCGCCTCATCCTGGCCTATTACGCGGCTGTGAAGGGTTTCTTCCATTGAAAGCAGCTTTTGCGACTCTTCTTCAATGAGTTTATTCACAGGAATTCCTGTCCAATTAGCCACCACATTTGCAATTTCTTCGGCACCAACTGCCCCCCTTGCAAGGGGGGTTGCAGCCTCTGTTTCAATCTCCATACGCAGCGCGGACGCAGCCTCGTCAATAAGGTCAATGGCTTTGTCCGGAAGGCTTCTGTCGGAAATATAACGTTCTGAAAGTGTCACAGCTTCGGTTATGGCTTCATCAAGAATCTTAACCCCGTGATAGCTTTCGTATTTGTCACGCAAACCTTTTAAAATAAGCACTGCAACCTCCGGCGACGGCTCATCCGTAAGCACTGTCTGGAAGCGGCGTTCAAGGGCCTTGTCTTTTTCAATGTATTTGCGGTATTCGTCGATTGTGGTTGCGCCTATTATGCGCACATTGCCGCGCGCAAGCAAAGGCTTGAGGAGGTTGCCCGCATCCACATTGCCTTCAACGTTTCCGGCCCCGACTATCATGTGAATCTCGTCAATAAAGAGCATTAAGTCGTCACAATTCTCCTCAATCCCTTTCAACACAGACTTTAAACGCTCCTCAAACTCCCCGCGGTACGACGCGCCTGCAATAAGCCGGCCAATGTCAAGCGAAAGAATTTTGTCGTTTTTAAGGCTGTCCGGCACGTCGCCGCTTTTGATTTTTTGCGCTAAACCCTCTACAATCGCGGTTTTTCCGACCCCCGGCTTGCCGATAATCACGGGATTGTTTTTTGAACGCCGGTTCAGAATCTGTATAACCCGCCGAACCTCATCATCACGGCCGATTACAGGGTCAAACTTATCGGTCATGGCAGTCAAATCAGTTGTGTACTTATGCAAAGCCTCTGCCAGCTCACACTTTACAGCAGGCTCCTGTTCGCTCTTTACCTTTTCAAAGCTTGTCGTATCAAGCCTTTCAATGTTCTTAACCTCTTTAGATAATTTTTCGTAAACCTCCACGATATTAACCCCGCTCTGCTCCCAAAGATAGCTCAAAATCTTGTTATTAATCCGAAACAGCGCGAGCATGACATGCTCAATGCTCACGTTATCATCGCCAAACTTTTCCGCCTCAGCCTGCGCAGTCTTCATCAGCAGGATAGTTTCTGTCGAAAGCCGCACGTCAGAGAACTTTCCGCGTGCATAGTACGCGCGCGATGAAAGATAATTATTCAAACGGTCTACAATTTCAGGGTTTCCCAGCCCGATTCGCTCAAGAAGGATTTGCGGCAGGTCGTTGCGGTCAAGCATAAGCGCCAGCATTACGTGCTCCGGGTTCAATTCCGGGTAATTTCGCGCAACAACAATGGATTTTCCTGATTTTATAATCGCCTGTACGTGTTCCGTTAAAAGCATTAATTCACCTCTCTGATAAGCTGCCCGACCCATTTCACAAGCACTGAAAGCTCATAAGGCTTTGGCAGATACAAGTCTGCACCCGCGCCCAAAATAAGCTCTTTGTCGTGTAAAACGGACGTCATTATTATTTTTGTATTACTAAATTTTTCGCGAAGCGTCTTTAAAATTTCAAGCCCTTCAAGGTTTTCGCCCGCATCAATAATCGCCACCGCCGGCTCCGGTTCATCCCCTCTCCCCTGGTAGGAGAGGGTGGCGCTTGCGCCGGGTGAGGGGGAAAATCCCTGAAGCTCCAAAATAGTCTTCAAAAGCAGCGACATTGCTTCGTCTTCTTCGATTATAAGAACTTTTTTATTATAAACATACTGTAAAACCGCGTCTTCAGCGGAGATTTGCGGACGCTCCGCAAGATAATGTGACCTGGTTTGAATTTCAGCCATGTTTCGCGTATGAGTCAGTGCATTCATAAGCTGTGTCGGGTCTTCATACCTTACAAATTCATCCGTAACAACTCCAATCGTGGCATGAACAAAGTTTGAGCGCCGGCCCGCAAACTCGTCGCCCTGCATAAGCATAAACCCGCGCTTGTTGTCCTGCGCCGAGTAGAATTTCGGCACAACCGAATCCAGCGCAAACACAATATAATTCGCTATTTTTTCCGCCTTAAACCTGTCAGTTATGATTAGGTATTCATTGTCTGAAATCCCGCCAAAATAATCATTTTCACCCAGCGCAGACTGAACAATCGCCGCAAACGTGTGAGCCAGCTTGTCAGAAGCAAGCTCGGTGTAGGTTTCACGGTAGTTGGCAAAGTTTTCAAGGCTGATAAGAAGGCATGCCCACGGCTGCTCTTGCGACACAAGCCTTTTTAGCGCACGCAGAGAGTAATTTTTATTCGGCAAAAACTTTTTCGGGTCCAGACCGGACTCATATTCACGGCGCAGATGAGCTTTCATGCGCATGACAAATTCTTCGGAATTCACGGGCTCGCTGATAAAATCGTCGGCCCCGCTTTCAAGCGCTTTGAGTTTATCTTCTAATTCGCCGGATTTTGACACAGCCGCAATAACAGGCCGCATGTTGTATGTCAAAGCCCGTATTTTCCGGCAGCCTTCGGCCAAATCAGCTCCTGCGCTTTCCGAAATAATTATCAAATCAGGCTCCTTGTCCTGAATAGCTTTCATTGCTGAAATAAGATTTTTGGCAATAATAACAGTATTATTCGGGCTTTCCAGCAGTTTTTTGTATTTGGCCGGAAGCTCTCTGCGTTTATCCAGAATCAACGTTACTGAGCGCATTTTGACCTCGCTTGCTGTTCGATGTTGCTTACAGGCATAAGAACCTCAAAGGTCGTAACGCCGTTTTCGGACTCTACGGCTATCTTTCCGTCCATTTTTTCAACCAGATTTTTTGTTATAAAGAGCCCGAGCCCGCTGCCCTCAACTTTGCGCGTAAGCGGGTTGTCAACGCGCGAAAATTTTTCAAAAATCCGCTCATAATCCGCCTCATCAATCCCGACGCCCGTGCTGACAACCTTAATCGAAACAAAATCCCCGCAATTTTCAGCGCTTATTATAATATGTGAATTTTCAGCGCTGTACTTTGCTGCGTTCTCAACCAAATTCATTAAAACTTGCTGGAATTTGTCCCTATCTGCCAAAATTTTATTTATATTTTCGTTAATTTCAACAAAAAATTGGTGGTTTTGGTATGAATTTTTTATTAATGATACAATTGTATTAACAACAGGCTTCACTGAAACCTCTTTTAGAATCAAATTTGTACACTGCAATTTCGTAACCGAAAGCATATTTTCAACAAGCCCGATTAAACGGTTTGACTGCTCTTCAATAATTTTAAGAAACTTTTGCTTGCTCTCATCATCAAGCTTGTCCCACGAATTGAGCATGGTCTGCGAAAACCCTCTGATAGAGGTCAAAGGCGTACGCAGCTCATGGCTTACAGTTGAAATAAAATCCTCATAATTATCCATGTAAATATTATAGCATATAGTTATCATATATTTACTTGACAAATTTCAGAATTTATAGTCTAATCATGAGTGGTTACATTTTGTAACAGACAGGAGATAAGCATGATGAAAAAAGCATTCACATTGGCTGAGGTGTTAATTACACTTGGGATTATTGGAGTGGTTGCGGCGCTGGTTATGCCGGGGCTTATTCAGGATTGGAGGGAGAAATCTTACTCAACGGCCAAAGATGTATTTAACAATCGGCTGGAGGAAGCAAC
>JAIRZW010000205.1 GCA_031267015.1 Heliobacteriaceae bacterium
GTAATACGAGAGAACTCCCAAAATTAACGCAAGCACAAACGTTCTTGCAAAATTCCCTTTTATCAACTGCCGGCTGCGCTTAAAACACCCGATTGGCGAAAGTTCTTCTTCAAACGTGAATACCTGAAAAATCAGGATGAAATATATGAAGAAAATTACACCGAGAATCCAAAACAACGGAAAATACGCCAATGCCGTGAAGATTCCGAACAAAAACCACAAACCCAAAAACGCAAAATTCCGTCTCGTAACCATTTGCGTATGGGCTTTGAAGTCATAGACTTTATTAAGGGTGGTTGCGGCGACTGTCATGGAGTTTAGCGCGCCATACGCCACAAGATAATCCCAAAACGCTTTTGCAAAAATCAAAAGCCCCGGTACTACCAGCAAAAGCACGCACAGCACGATTGTCGTAAAGTCGTCAAACACCGAATATTTTTTGATTAATTCCGGCAAATGCGCCGAATAAACGTGCAGCAACCCGAAAACCAAAAACAGCCCCAACAACTGCCCGAACACCGGGAATGCCATGTACAAAAAGAACTTATGGAAGTTAAAGCAATAAATCTTCAACCCTTCAAAAAATATCTGCCAAATACTTCTGTCAACTTTTTCATTTTCCATGTAAATTATTTTAACATAAACAATCAGCCCAAGACAATTTTCAGTGGTAAAAATTTTTTATATATATACGGGGAAATTCATGAATGGAAAAGTAAAATTATTAATAGGGGCCGTTGGATTAGCAACTGTTGCAACGGGAATTTATTTAGGCAAAAAAACACTGCCCGAATTATCGAATTATAAACGTACAACAATTCCGTCAGCATTAAATACAGACAGCATATTCTCTTGTCCCCACTCAGATGAGCAATCCTTGGGATGGCCTTTGCTTGAAGACAGACCCGAAAGTATAACTTTTGTAAAAGCAAAAAATATGAAGCAGGCAAAACAATATGCCGCTAAGAATTTAAGGATTTATAATTTTGACCTTGGCAATGACTTAGAACTTGCAAATTATGTAAACGAAGGCCTGACTAATATTTACAACAAGTATAAAGGCAAAACTCCAATGCCGCAAAATATTGCTCTGGACCTAAATGACAAAGCCGAGGCTTATTATGATGACAAGACAGATACCCTTCTGTTCAATAGCGAAGGATTGTCAAGATTAGTAACTAAAAAACGTGTGTCAGATAATATCGAACGGATAAAAAAACATCCTGACGCTTATGGAGCTATTTTAACAAAATTGGACGAGTTTACAAAAAATCCTAACGCTTTTGACAGATTTGACTGTCTTGACTTGTACGATATGATAGTTGATATTGAGTGTCTTAATCACAGGAAAAAATTTTATCCTAATGATACATATATGGAGCCAGGACTTACCAGCGGAAGCAAGTTTGGGCTTGTATATCACGAATATGGCCATGTGCTTTATTATAAAATCATTGGCGATAGTAAACGACTTAAATCTTTAGTGGCTGATATGGAGAAATCTGGTACCAATAATATAAGATGCAAAGTGTCCTGCTACGCTTCAAAAAATTTACACGAATTCATAGCAGAAACATTCAGGGCATTGATGAATGGTAAAAAGGTACCAAAAGATGTTATGGAACTATATAAAAAGTATAACGGACCCCAAATGCCTTAATTGTGATATAATTTTGGTATGAATTACAAGGAATTGATTGCTTCTTTTACAAAAGAAGATTATAAAAATAACCGGGTGGACTTGCATGTGCACACGAATTTTTCGGACGGGCGCGGCGATGTTAAGGTGCTTCTTGAGCAGGCAAAGGCGCAAGATTATAGATATATTTCTTTTACCGACCATAATACCATGGCGGGTTATGAGGGCCTGAAAGATGAAAGGGTGGTTCCGGGGGTGGAATTCGATGTCTGGTGCGGGTATGTGTTTATGCATTTGCTGGCTTACGGCGTGGATTTTCAAAGCGAGGCGCTCAAGCCGTTTTTTGCCAAAACAAAACGCGAAACCGAAGCCGACATAGTGCGGATTTTTGCAAAACGCGATATTAAAAAGCTTATCGCCGCAATCCATGAGGCCGGAGGGATTGCAGTGCTTGCGCATCCGGCATGCTGCTGGGCTTTGGGTATGGAAGGGTTTGTGAAAAAGCTTATGTCTTACGGGCTTGACGGGTTGGAGGTTTACTATCCTTACAAACGCCACCGCGGGATTGTAAAATTCCACACGGCCGCGGCAATCGAGCGGATTGCCGACAAATACAACCTAATCAAAACCGGCGGCTCGGATTTACATTCTGAAACATTATAGCAAAATTTTGAGTGTACCCGGTTTATAAACAAAATGACAAGAGTGCAGATTGTAAACGGTATACGTGACTATTTTGCCATTAAAAGCGAGAATAAATACATTGCTGAAGGCTATAAATGCGTGCAAAATCATATGGATTTGCCAAACAAATATCCTTCCTATTATTATACAGCATTTGAAGCGGACGGACTCAGGGAACTTAAGCCGCAGCTGAATATATACCAGATTGCTGTGGATGAGAATCTGCGCAGGCTGGGTTACGGCGTCAAAATCTTTCAGGAGCTTTTAAAAGAGTGTTTTGCAAGAGGATGTGAAGGACGTATTACGGTAGATTCTGCTTTATTTAAGTCCAACATACATCCCAATCCTTTTTATTATAAAATAGGTTTTATGCATAGTCCTTCACAAAAAATTATACTGCCTGACTGTGATACATTTATGCATTTACCTAAAGAGAATATTGAGTTTTTGAGAAATTACGGGAATTCTTGACTTTCTTCAAATAATAATTAATTGAATATCATACGTTTAGATGTTTAACGTGTACGGGTAATAGTGGATAATATAGCGTAAGATGCCATTTCGTTATCGTTTACAGAAGATACTGGATTTCAGAATCCGTAAAAAAGAAGAACAGCTTATAGTCGTTCAAAAAGCACAGCAGGCGGTTCTTATCGCCGAGGAAAACATAAGAAAAAACGATGAAGAAATCCAAAGCACGCAAACGAATATGCGTCAGGCTGACCCGATGATGTACGATTATTATGACAAGTACCTCAACCACCTCTGGGACAAGGCCGAACAGCTTGAGGTGATTCGCGCGGAAGCCCAAAGACAGCTCGACATTGAAACCCAAAAGCTTATTATCCTCGAACAGGCAGTAAAAGTTCTTGAAAAACACAAAGAACGCCACAAAGAAATCTACCTTGAAGAAGAAAAAGCAGCAGAGTTAAAACAGTATTCCGAATTAGGCGTTCAGCGGTTTTTCGCACAAAACCTCGAAAAAATCGAGGAGGAAGAAAAAGAAATTCTAAGACAAATACAAGAATTGGAGAGCAAGTTATGATGAAACGAATGAGTCAAAAGAAAATGCCGGCATTTTTTTTTGCGAGTGAGAGAAACAAAAGACAGGAGGTCTTATGAATGTAAGTTCAGGTTCAACAGCAGCGTCAGCAGCACCGGCAGCTCCGGCAAAGGGCT
>JAIRZW010000038.1 GCA_031267015.1 Heliobacteriaceae bacterium
CATGCGTAGGTTTTTTCTGCGCTTTCCATGTCTATTTCATTAAATGTTGTTGCATTGCACAACGGACATTTTTCAGGTTTTTGTTCTGCAACTGTTGACCAGCCGCAAACTGTACATACATATTTTTTCATATTTCAGCTCCTTATTATCTACATTGTTAATTATAGCACAAAGAAAGACTCCTTCGATGAGGAGTCAAGGTTGGTTATTTGGTTATGTTATAGTTTTGTTTAATTTGCTCTCATCTTTTAAATTCCCCTGAAGATTAATAGTTGCGCGATTTGAGAGAAAGTTTTACAAAAGTTAACACGGCATGAGGCAGGTATACCCTATGAACACGATAGAAAATAGTTATTCTGCTATTTTCGTGTGTGAAGAGGGTATACCTGCCTCATGCCGCATACATGTGCTATCATGTCATTATGAACAGCTTAAAAAAATTCTTTCTGACAAAGATTCTGCGGCGCAAGTACCACCGTACGGGCAAATGTAATGCCTGCGGGCAGTGCTGTTCAAAGATTTATGTCAAACACTTTAAACATGTGGTTAAGGACGAAAAAGAGTTTGAAAAATTGCAGTATTTGCACAGCTTTTACACGTATTTGAAGGTTGTGGATAAAGACGATACCGGCCTTGTATTTGAGTGCTGCAATCTGGACCCTGAAACCAAAAAATGCAGGATTCACAAAAGCCGTCCGGGAATTTGCCGGCGCTATCCGCAGGAGGAACTTTTTTCCATGGGCGGAGCCCTGTCAGATGACTGCGGCTACAGGCTTGAGCCCATAATATCATTTGAGGAAGTATTAAAAAAACATCCTTCCTTTGGGCAATGAAACAGGCTGCTCCATGGTTTATTCTGATTATGGAGGTTAAATATGAAAAAGATTTTATTTGTTTTAAGTATTATAATACTGGCGGCGCCTGCGTTTGCTGTGTGTCCTGTAACCGGCGGGACGTGCCTTCCGAGCGCAACTATTTCGCGTCCTTCGCTTCAGGATGAAATTATACCGAATTATCTGGACGAGATTCGGAGCCCGAGCGTTTTGCAGCATGATATTCAGCCGTCTCAGAACACGAAACTTCTGTATCCTGAAAGCGGTCAATTTCCGACAGGCGGCGCAGCTCAGACAGAGACCGGCGGCTATAATGCAAACTGCCAGTTCGGGCTTTGCCTGCCTAAGTCGCAGTACTAGGCTTTGAAAAACTTGGCCCAAAGGTATTCAAAATAGGCTGCATATTGTTTTATGTATGCTTCTCCTTCTGAAATCCGAGTCATGTACCCTGACATTGCATTTTTTGCTGCGTTCATAAATTCAGCAAAATACTGTTTTGCAAACTCGCCTTCTTTACTGTCAGGACTGATTTCGCCCATTTCAGCAACAATGTTCTTTCTAAAGTTTTCCCAATTGTTTAAAAAAACTTTGTGTTCTGAATCATAACTTTCTTTAGTAAATGCTGCAATTTCATTTTCGTCTTTGCATGCTTTAAATTTCATAACCAGATTATAAGAATCTTCGGCAAATTCACCATTTTGAAGAGCTTCTAATGCTCTGGACTCCGGAAGTTCTTTCCACCCCTGAACAAAGTTGTCAACCTGAGCTTTAGCAGTCAGTTCAGCGTATTGTTTTACGGCTTCTTCTCCAAGTCCCTTTGTTCTTAAGATGCTTATATTCTGCTCACTGTGGGTTAGTTCATGTCTTAAGCAGGAAAATAATGCACATTTACTGCTCTTTTTTAGTATTTTGGGTGGGAAATATGCAATATGAGAGGTAAAGTCATATAAAGCACCGAAAATTTTAGGTGCTTTATATACCTCTCTAAAAAGAATACCCGGCCAGAATTTTTCAGGAATGCCTGTCGGCTTAAGGATTAGCGCGCGGGCTTCTGTAAAAAACTCCTCTGGCGTAGACATATTCTCAAGACTTTTAACTGTTGCCTTATCAAGCCCGATTAGCGATTCTTTTATTTTTGCAATTATCCCTGCAGGTTTACTTTTTTTAGCGCTTAATTCTACAGTATCCAGCTCTTGTTTCGAAAATGCACGCTGAACCGGCGTTGGAACTTCAACGTTCCTTGCCTTATTTATAATCCGGTTAAGTATTTTCATATAGTTTCTAATGCAGCTAAAAGCAAAAGTTTGCTATTGAGTGTAAAATAATTAAAGAAACTTTACGTAATCGTATAAACCTTCCTGTAATACAGTCCGGCACCGATAACGGTCAGAATAATATTCGGCATCCAGGCAGCCAAAAACGGTGCAAGGTTTCCGGCCTCGCCGAATGAAATCGACAGTGCGCGGATTAGGTAATACACAAAAATAATAAAAATACTGAACAGAAATCCGCGGTTATATCTCACCCGCGGCGGCGTAATCGCAAGCGGTACACCGATTAGCACCAGCGCAGCCGTTGTTAAAGGCAATGCCAGCTTGTCATAAAGCTCGATTTGGATTATGTTTTTCTCTTTTTCGTCTATATGCTGAGTGCGAATATATTGGACAAGTTTGGAAAAATTCATCTCCTTCGCCACATTTTTATTCAATTCTTTTGACAAATCCATGCCGAATTTTACCACCGAATCATCAAACAGCGTTGTATTAAGGATGTTACCGTCAGAACCGATTGTGTAAACCGCGGCTTTTTGGAACGCCCACCCCTCAGGCGAAGTCTTGCCTTCGTCTGCCTGAAGAATCTGTATAGCGTCTTGTTTGGACGTATCAAGCACCGTTATGTTGTGCAAAACCTTTTCTTCCGCATAACCAACGTAGAACAGCCGCTGCAAAACTCCGCCTTCCGAAATGTCTTTGAAAACGAAGTTCTGCTTGCCGTCCGGGATGTTTTTCTGCCCCAAAGCCCACAATGCAAGGTCTTTTGACTGTTTTGCCATAACCGGAACAATGCTTTCGTTGATTATAAAACTGAAAGCAGACATGCTTAGCGCAAATATGAATATTGGCTTGGCAATCCGGTTCAGGCCCACGCCGCACGCACGCAAAACGGTTATTTCCGAAGCAAGGCTTAGTCTGTTAAGCGTCATTACCGTTGCAAGAAGCACGCCCATTGGAATTGTCATTACGATTACGGACGGAAGGTTCAGGATTATTATCATCAGCGCCACTTTGAACGGGATTCCGAAAAGCGAAATCTGCTTAATCAGCGTGATAAACGTGTCTGACGCAAAAATAATCGACGTAAACACGCACACCCCCATTAAAAACATTTCCAATACCTGTTTCAGGATATATTTGTCCAGTATGGTTATACCTTTTATTTCTTCTCTGACTTTTGAAATTAGTTCCATGCTATAATAATAGCATGAAAATATTGTTTATAACCGACTTGTACCCTGTCATGGAAGACGAGAAGACAACGCCTCGGACTTTGTGGAATTTTGTCCGGGAGTGGGAAAAAGCCGGGCACAAGGTTGATGTTATAAAACCGAATTTTATTTTAAACTCGTTTTTGCGGGGCAAACCGTTTTACAAGACCGGCCAATACGGCGAAGTTTATAACGTGAATTATTGGTTACCATTCATTAAAGTTACTCAACCCTCAACCCTCAACCCTCAACTTACTATCGCTCATATGCCTTCGGGAATCCTGTACGCGGACAAACTCGGACTGCCGTTTGTGGCGGGAATCCATAACTCAGATTTACAGGTTTTGACAAAGTATCCGTATTTCAGGGGCCGCATGTTAAAGGCACTGCGCAATGCGCGCGCAATCGCCTGCCGCTCGCCGGTGATAAAAAATAAACTTCTTGCGCTGTACCCGGAATTTGAAAAGAAAACATTTACTGCCCCGTCAGGGATTCCCCCTCTCCCCAACGTGGGAGAGGGCCGGGGTGAGGGGGTAATTAAAATCCTCACCGCTGCTCACGACAAAAAGCGCAAGAACATTGACAAAGTTATCAAAGCCTGTAAAGACCTGGAAGGTTTTGAGCTGACCGTAATCAAAGGCGGCGTGGCTCGTGAAAAAGTCCTTGAAATAATGCGTGAATCCGATATTTTTATTTTGCCGAGCGTGCACGAAACCTTTGGCATGGTTTATTTAGAGGCCATGGCATCGGGGTGTATCACGGTCTGCACCAAAAACGACGGAATTGACGGCATAATAAAAGACGGTGAAAACGGTTTCACTGTTGAGCCGACAGTGCAGGCCGTGCGCGAATTGCTTTTAAAAATAAAAAACACCGCCCCGCAAACCCTTGCGGCAATCCGCCAAAGGAGTCTGGAAACTGTGAAAGATTACACCCCCGAAAAATGCGCTGAAAATTATTTGCATTATAGTATGTTTCTGCTACGATAATAGCATGAGCAGATTTTTAATTGTACTTTTAACACTGGCAATGAATATGCAGGCAGCACACGCGATTAATGTAGACGCGTTTATGGATAAGCATATTGCGCCGGTTTCGGATGCTATTGCCGCTGTTATTTTCCACCCTGTACACTTTTTCGGTACTGATGTTCCTATAATAATCTTCTGGATACTGATTGCGGGTGTGTTTTTCACGTTTTACCTCAGAGGGATTGCGATTTGGGGATTTAAGCATGCTGTTGATATATTGGCTAAACCGGCGGACAAAGACGGTGATTCGGGCGAAGTTTCATCTTTTCAGGCGTTGATGACAGCGCTTTCCGGCACAATCGGGCTCGGAAGCATTGCAGGTGTTGCAATTGCAATTTCAATGGGCGGCCCGGGCGCTGCGTTTTGGATTTTGGTCGGCGCTATTTTGGGAATGTCTTTGAAATTTGTCGAAGCTGCGCTGGCGGTAAAATACAGACGATTCAACCTTGACGGCTCAATTTCCGGCGGTCCTATGCACTACATGGCGCACGGGTTGACAAGAAAAAAATTACGCTGGCTCGGCCAGCCGCTGTCCGTGGTTTTTGCGGTACTGTGTATTTGCGGCGGGATTACCGGCGGAAACATGATTCAAATTAATCAGGCAGCGTCGCAGTTTGTGAACGTTACAGGCGGCGAGCACAGTATTCTGTATGGATTTAACTGGGTTATCGGACTTGTCATGGCGATTGTCGTCGGAATGATAGTTATCGGCGGGATTAAGAGCATAGTTAAGGTTACTGAAAAAATCGTGCCTTTAAAAATATTCTTATATTTATTTGCGGCTGTCATTGTAATTGTTGCAAATTTTAAATTAATTCCGCATGCGGCAGGGATTATAATCCGTGAAGCTTTTCAGCCTCAGGCGATTTACGGCGGCGCGTTTGTGGCGATGATAATGGGCTTGCGGCGTTCGGTGCAGTCAAACGAGGCGGGAACGGGTTCCGCGCCGATTGCTTACGCTACGGTAAAAACAAGCGAGCCTCTTACGCAAGGGTTTGTGGCGCTTTTAGAGCCGTTTTTGACGGGTATAATGTGTATGCTGACCGCATTTGCGATTGTAATTACGGGTGTTTACAGCTCTTTTGGCGGCGAAACGTCAGGTATAGAAATGACTTCTGCGGCATTCACAACTGTACTGCCTTATTTTGAAAAGATTCTGGCGGGTATTGTTCTTCTGTATGCGCTGTCTACGCTGATTTCGTGGGCATATTACGGCCAGAAATCCTGGAACTTCCTTTTTGGCGAGGGCCAAAAAAGAACGCTTACATTCCAGTTTATTTACTGCGCGTTTGTTGTAATCGGCTCGGTACTTAACGTGACTTCCGTAATCAACATTACGGACGCGATGATGATAGCAATGTCGATTCCGAATATTATAGCTATGTACATTCTTGCGCCTGAGATTAAAAAAGACCTTGCCGAATACTGCCGCAAATATCAGGTTGGCAAGTTCATAAACCGTGACTGGCTGGCGATGGCGCCTGCTGCTGCCGGGGAGGAAAAAGAATTATGTCTGACAAACACATAATCATCACGGTTCAGGGGACGGACAAAATCGGGATTATTGCGTCCGTGACCGGTTTGCTTGCGCAGTATGAGGTTAACATTGAAGACGTTAAGCAGTCGTTGATTCAGGGGCATTTTGTAATGTTTATGCTTGGAAACATTGAGAAATCTAAATACAGTTTCAAAGAGATTAAAGACGCTCTGATTGAGCGGGGCAAAGAGCTTGGCATGGAAATCTGGGTTCAGCGCAAAGAAATTTTTGACAACATGCATAATGTTTAACACTTGACTTTTCCAAAAAATAGGTTAAAATAAGAATATCAGCAAGGGTGAGCGAACACCCTTACCGACCCTCTATACGAGGTAACGAAGTAATTGAACTATTGCTATAACTAGCAATAGTTCTTTTTCGTTAATTTCAATTAACATATTATGCCAATTTTTAACTTTTGTAAAGATTTGGTCTTCACTTGCATTTTATAGAAAAGTATGCTATTGTTTTAATCATGAAAAAAGCATTCACATTATCAGAAGTTTTAATAACTTTGGGAATTATCGGTGTTGTGGCCGCATTGACTTTGCCCGGGCTTATTAACAGTTTGCAAAAACGCGAATTGCAAATCGCATTAAAGAAAAATTATTCCGTTATTTCACAGGCATTTATGGCCATGGAACAGGATTTGGGCGAAAATATTGACGGCTCATCATATCCTGTATATACATTTTTTCCTGAGTTCAAAAAGTATTTTAAAACCGTAAGAGACTGCAACAGACGAGATTGCGTTCCTCAAGAAGGCAGCAATTACAAGAACTTCAGCAAGTCAGCGAATATTAATCAATATTATTTAGATGACGGGCAGATTGTGCTGACAGATGGCTCGCTAATATTAATAGAAAATCCGGCTGCCGTAGACCAGCAGCGTGTATGGATTTCGGTTGACATAAACGGCTACAAAAAGCCGCCGAACGCCTGGGGACATGACTTGTTTACGTTTCAGGTAACAAGCAGCGGCAAACTGCTTCCAATGGGCGCGGAAGGTACAATGTATACGGACTTGTCAACATATTGTTCAAAGGATTCTGCCGGCAATATGAATGGCATAGCCTGCACTGCCAAGGCGCTTGAAGACCCGGATTACTTTAAAAACCTGCCATAATCACATGCATCCGAACATCGGCAATTCAAACCAGAATGTGGAACCCGTGTTTAAGCGGGATTTGAAATAAATATCGCCTTTATGCGCCTTTGCAATGGTTTTGCATAGCGCAAGCCCCAGCCCCGAACCCTGCTGGCGTTTCAACCGGCTTCTGTTAACCTGCGAAAAGAAATTGAAAATCTTCGCACAATCCTTTTTGCTAATCCCGTCGCCCGTATCCTTTATCTCAAAAACAAACTCCTTATCCTCGTTTACATAAGTCACAATCATAATTTTCCCGTTCTGCTTGTTGAACTTAACCGCATTGGAAATAAGGTTGTAAATTAACTGTTTAAATCGTTTCAGGTCAGCGGCAAGCTCAACGTCAGACAGTGTGTAATTTATTTCAATATTTTTCTCTTTTCGCTCCTCCTCAAATCCCCAGATTATATCGGAAATAACATCTTTTGGCCTGAAAGTTTCATATTTAAGCTCCATTGGCCTGTTTTCCGCTTTTGCCAAATCCAAAACATCCTGAATTAATTCCAGCAAAAATCCCGAACTTTTGGAAATATTATCAATGTATTTGTCATTGCCCGGATTGTCGTTTTTATGCTTCAGTACGTCTGAAAACCCGATAATAGAGTTCAGCGGGGTCTTAAATTCATGCGAAATGCTTGCCAGAAACTCTACCCGCTCACGCTCGCTCTTTTCGATTTCCTCAAGAAGCGATATAATCTCAAGCCGCGAATTAACGTTTTCCATAATAATCCCGACGGTAGAGCTGTTCGTCTTATTGAAATCCCCGGTCTTACCCATAAGCCCCATATACCCTAAAAGATTCTCGCGGTAAATCACAGGCTCAATAATCTTGTCGTTCTTGGAAATCGCGTCGAAATAATCCAGCGCGTCCTCAGGCTCAAACGTGTTGGTCAAAAAATCCGCGCAAACAGAATAAATTTCCTCAACCTCTGGTTTAAAACAAGTATCACTGTATTCAGTGTGTTTTATTGCGATTTTACCGTTAGCAGGGTTCAAAAGGCAAATCCGGCAGGCTTGCGCGTCCGTAAGCTCCAAAAGCGTTTTCGCAGCCTCCTTTGCCGCATCCTTATAAGTATTCAGTGTATTAAGTTTTTGAAAAAACTTATAGACAGCTCTCTCGTTCATTGTATAATTATAATATGAAAAAATTATTTGTAATATCGGGCTCGTCAGGAGTCGGTAAAGGCACGGTAATAAAGGGGTTTCTGGAACGCAACCCCCGATTCAGCCTTTCGGTTTCATGCACAACGCGGCCAAAACGTCCGGGCGAAGCCGACGGCGTGAATTACTTCTTTTTGAGTCGTGACGAATTTGAAACTGCTGTGAATAACGGTGAATTTCTTGAATGGGCCGAGTTTGCCGGCAACCTTTACGGTACCCGGCGGCAAAATATTGAATCAGGCGAAAATATAATCCTTGAAATCGATACTCAGGGCGCTTTGCAGGTCAAATCAAAGATGGGGGCAAATGTATGTTTAATATTCATCTGTCCCCCGTCCGTAGAAGATTTGGAATCGCGTCTTCGCGGCCGCGGAACCGAGGACGAAGAAACAATCCAGAAACGCCTCGACTTCGTAAAAAATGAACTTGAACTCGCAAAACAATTTGATTACCAGATAGTTAACGATAGCATAGAAAACGCCATCGCACAATTAAAAAAAATCGTTGAAGGAGAACAATGAATAATAAACTCTCAACTATAAACCCTCAACCCTCAACCGTTCTAATCGGCATAACCGGCGGCATCGCAGCATACAAAATCTGCGAACTTATCCGCATGTTCAAACGCCATGGGGCAAATGTGTATGTGGTGTGTACGCCCAATGCTCTCAATTTTGTAACCTGCTTAACCTTGCGGAGTCTTAGCGGCAATGAAGTTGCAGTCGAACAGTTTGAGATTGAGGAATTTAAACCCGAACATATTTCATGCGCCGAGCGCGCGGATGTAATGGTGATTGCGCCATGTTCGGCCAATACGCTTTCAAAGCTTGCTCAGGGAATCTGCGACAACCTTTTGACTTCCGTTGCCTGCGCTTTTAGTAAGCCTGTAATTATCGCTCCTGCAATGAATTGCAACATGTGGGAAAATAAGATTATTCAGGAAAATGCTGCACGGCTTGAGCGTGCAGGCTATGAGATTCTGCCGCCTGATGAGGGTTTTCTGGCATGCGGTTACAGTGGCAAAGGAAGGCTTTGCAAGCTTGAGAAGATTTTTGACAGAGTTCAATCCACCCTCTCCCTACGGGAGAGGGCCGGGGTGAGGGGGCTGTTAAAGATAGTCATCACCGCGGGCGGTACAGTCGAGAACATCGACCCTGTGCGCTATATTTCCAATCATTCATCGGGTAAAATGGGTGCGGCGCTCGCTAAAGCAGCACGCCGTATGGGCGCACAGGTTGTGTTGATTGACGCGGCGGAACATTCAGCGCTTGAACTTCAAAAAGCCGTCAAGGCCGAAGCTGCTGACGCAGACTGCATAATCATGGCCGCCGCAGTCGCGGATTACCGCCCCAAAGAGGCCGCCGCGCAGAAGATAAAGAAAGACCTTTCCCCTCGCCCCTTGTGGGAGAGGGAAGAAACACTTAGTGAGCCAAACGGCGAACTTAGTGTTTCGGGTGAGGGGTCATTAACCCTTGAACTAATCCCCAACCCCGACATCCTGCAAGAATTATGCAAAAATAAACGCGAAGGCCAAATTATCGTTGGCTTCTGCGCGGAAAGCGAAAACCTGCTTGAGAATGCCAAAGAAAAAATCAAACGCAAAGGCTGTGATTTCCTTGTGGCAAACGACATTTCGCGCAAAGACATCGGTTTTGGCGCGGACGAAAACGAGGTTTATATCCTTGACAAAAACCTCAACGCCGCAAAGCTTGACAAAGCCCCGAAAGCCGTAATTGCCGCAAAGATTCTTGAGGCAATCTATGGGGGATAAATGTAGGGGTAAATGTATGGGGGAAATTGTCGGGATTATAGAGGCTTTTGCTCCGAAAGAATTGGCAGAGGCGTGGGATTTTTGCGGGTTTGCGGTGGACGTTGCGCGTGAGGTTAAAAAAATCATGCTTGCTTTGACTGTCACGGATGATGTTGTCCGGCAGGCACGCGACGCCGGTGCGGATATGATAATTTCTCATCACTCGCTGTTTTTTGTACCGTTTGACTATAAGGACATGGTGATTTACTGCGCGCACACAAACCTTGACAGAACCCAAGGCGGCACAACCGACGCTCTAATCAAAGCATGTCATTGCGAGGCTTTAGCCGAAGCAATCCAGCCGGCCAGCTTTGTAAGATATGTCAAATTAGAAATTTCCGTCAATGATTTTATACAAAAATTAAAAACAATTTCAAACAACATCCGCCTCGTAAACAACAAAAACGTTTCAACACTCCGCAAAATTGCGTTTTGTTCGGGAAGTGGTTCGGATTTTATTGAGGAAGCGGCAGCGAATGGCGCTGATGCGTTTGTAACGGGTGATGTGAAGTTTCACACGGCGTTGGAGAGTGAAATTGTGTTGTTTGACATCGGGCATTTTGAAAGCGAAGTTCCTGTGTTGAAAGTGCTTGCGGGCTTGCTGCCGCGGGAAATTGAGGTAATTTTTGCGCAGGAAAGAAGCCCGTTTGAGAATATCTCAACTATCAATCATCAACTATAAACTTGACATGCCTGTTTGAGCGAATACAATAAGAGAATAAGCAATGGGGCGTCGCCAAGCGGCAAGGCACCTGGTTTTGGTCCAGGCATTCGGAGGTTCGAATCCTTCCGCCCCAGCTCTAATGGATAAGAAGCCCTTTTTACGAGTTCCGAAAAAAGTTATCGCCAAAAATTTTGACACAACAACGCCTGACTTGTATAACTTCTTAAATCGTTTAGAGGTGTGTTCTTAATTTAACTATCATTCCCACAAATTATTAATCGGTACAAGGTACATATTATCACTAAGCGACATTGCATGTTCCCCGGTGTACATTATGATACCCGAAAACTTCTTATCTTTAGTCAAGTTATTTTTAAACCATTTTAGGTGCTTAAAGGTGCTTTTATCAAACGTTGCACCGGATTTAACCTCAATACCGATAATTTCATCATCTGTTTCAATAATAAAGTCAATCTCTCGCTTTTCCCTGTCTCTGTAATGATATATTGACACGTCATACGGCTGTAAGTCAATCTGTGCAATAATTTGGTTATAAACAAAAGTTTCTATAAGTTTGCCCTGCTTGTCTATATCGTACTCTAAATCAGATAACTTCCAGTCTAATATGGCACTCATTAACCCCGTATCATTCATAAATAACTTACTTTGCTTACTAACACGTTCATAATCCGTTTTATACCAAGGAAATAATCTGTCCGTTATATAAATATTCTCAAGCCAATTTATGTAGCTTTCTAATGTTGAGCGCGAAATTCCCAAGCTTGAAGCTACATGGGATTTATCCATGAATTTAGATGAAAATGCCGCGACGACTTCAACTAATTTTTGCAGCTTGTCCTGTCTTTTTATATTTGTAATATCGCTAAGGTCTTTCATGATAAGAGTTTCAACATAACCTTTATACCAACCTTTTATTTTTTGGGGTTCTAAAGTCAAAGGTTCAGGAAATCCGCCCTTCATAGCAATTTCAATAATGCTCTTTTTATCGCAATCTTTATTATCAACAAAATCTTTATCCTTTAATCTTTGCAACAGTTTGGGCGGGTTTCCTATAATTTCTCCGTATGTAAATGGTCTTAGGCGTACTCTGCTTATTCTGCCAGCTAAGGACTCTTTAACGGTAGGCAGGCTGTAAATGTTTGCAGAGCCTGTTATTAAATATTGTCCTTTACGATTGTCATTATCCACAGCTATTTTTATGCCTAATATCAATTCAGGTACACGTTGTATCTCATCAATTATCATGTTTTTTTTATCATGCTTGACAAAGTTTGTAGGGTCAAATTGAGCAGCTTCTAACATATATGGGTTATCTAATGTTACATACTTATAATCTTTTGATACAATGTGTTTTGCAAGCGTTGTTTTACCGCATTGCCGTGCTCCGGAGAGCATAACGACCCGGAATATCTGTAACGCTTCATAAATTCCTTTTTCTTGCCATCTTTTTTTCATAAATTACACCTTGCAATTATTATACTACAAATCCCGCGTTTTGTAAAGTAGAACTGCCGCGTTTTGTAAAGTACATTACCCGCGATTTGTAAAGTAGCAGGCCCGCAAATTCAAGAGCTCTTGAATTTCCTGCAAAATGACCTTCTTGCGGACAAAACTTGTACAGAACCAAACAGTCGGGATTTAGCTCAAATCCCCGGCATTGGTACAGAAATCGCGAAAAACATCACAGATTTCTTTACATAAGGTTTTAATGGTTTTTGAGTTTTTGCGAGAGTTATTTAACAATATTTCTGAATAATGTCGTTTACATACATTTTCCACCACGCGTCCTGCATACATTATGCCTTTTTCCAGTGAAAATGAAACGTCAAAAAGTGCCTACAGAAACTCACCGAATTTTGTATATTTATAGCCTCTGTCTCTTTTATATCAATTATTTTCAGAGTTCGAACATTTTATATAAAATGTAGTTTTTCAACTGGTTTGAGACTTCGGGAAAAATGAATTTTGAATTGACTTTTAAAAGCTATTCAAAAAATGTGTCCCATTTTAAAATATATTCATCTAAATTCAAAATAAATGCTTCTAAGTCGAGCCCTACACCTTTTTTTATTGTCGGGGATTCTAAATTTAAACTCTTATATAAGCCACGAACGAACATGTTTGAAATATTGGCAGAACCTCTTTCATAAGGCATTATGTTTGTTAATATAAATGTCATTTCTGCTATTTGGGCTTTTGCATTTTCTATTTCATCTTGTTTAAGTTTTGTACCATTTTGAACCTTTTTAATTAAAGGGATTAACTCATTGTATTTCTTTTCAGCATATTCAAAACCGGTTAGTATGTTATTTTTATTTGTACTGAAAGAATACGCTTTAGGATGTATGAGCGTTTTGCCATACCCTGAATAATCCACTTGTGTGATTTCAAGATTGGGGTATGGGCTTGGTTTCTTACCTTTATATATGTTTCTAACATCATCAAAACGAGAAACATATTCAGTAAAAAATTCCTTATCATAGGCAACTGGTCCATAGGGACTAGAGAATATATCAGACCCTTTTCTCAAAATTCCTCGCATATTTTTTTTATTTGTGATAGCTCTATCTACCGATTTAGAATAAACATTTGTATCATATGCAATATTGTCTATAATAGCTCTAAAATTTTCTCCATTTGTCATTCTGATTTCAGCTTTTCCAGTTATTTGTTCCATTGCTGTAGCCCAAGCACCATCTTTAGGATAATATTTTTCTAGTGATTCCATTCTCGTAAAGCTTTTGCTGCGTTCTATAATTTTTTTTAAAAGTATATCTATTTCAGCCTTTGAGAATTTTGTGTCAGCTAAAGATTCCCATTTTATTTTTGAATAAGAATCACCTAATATTTTTTGTAATTCTTTTAAATTTTCAGGGTTGGATTTTTGCTGAATAATTGAATAAACGAAATTCCTTTTCCGGATTGTTTTTAAACTCAAAATTGTATCAACTTTGTCAATGAAATCATATTTTACCGTATCTCCCAAAAGTATTTTTTTCATTCGAGGATATTTTTCAAAAGATTATAAATTGTGAATAATTGCCTGGTATGAAAAATTGTTTTCTAAAGCTAATTGAACAATATCTTTCTTTTTTTGAGGCTCTTTTTCCATTAAAGCAAATAATTCTTTTATATGTGAACCGGAAAGTTGTTTATTTTTAGCAAATTGTAAAATTTCATTTTTCTTTTTAGGATGCACCTTTATACATTCAACAAAGGCTTTTATCGCATCTACATCATTTGTTGCATCTCTTGGATTTGTTGCAAACCTTTTGATTTCTTTTGTAAGTTTTGGATTTTGTTTTTTGAGGTTTAATATTTCCTCAATATTATCTACTTTTTTCCTGATTCTAATAAAGCCAATTTTTTTCTTAGCAAACCATTTTTTTACATATACCATAAGAGGGCTTTCTCTTTGATATTTGAGATATTAAAGCAGGGCATTTATTTAAAATTCCTATCATTATTTGATGTATTTCCTTACACTGATTTCAAATTCGTTCTAAACACTAAGTAGCTGACAAACCACCTGCATATATAAAGTATTTTTATTCATAAAAATTGCTTTGAATATGTGCATAAAGTTATGTTATTTTTACCGAAGTTTTAAACCAAATAACAATTGGTAAATAAATCTTAAAATCCAAGATTTCTTGGCGGTTTCTGGTCAGTAATTCCTCAATTAACGACAGCTTTTTATCAACTGTAACTAGACTGTTTCTCTTATAACTGTACAAGGATTTCCACAGGCGACGACTCTGGGCGCAATATTTTTTGTAACAACGCTTCCTGCTCCTATTGTAGTGCCTTCACCTATTTCCACTCCGGGCAAAATAATTGAACCGCCGCCTATCCAACAATTTGCTCCGATTTTTATCTTCCTGGCGCTCTCTGTTAAAGTGTTTCTCTGCTCGGGATTAATCGGGTGAAGCGCAGTATAAAGCTGAACACCGGGAGCTATAAAAACATTATCACCAATTTCAATCTCATTGCAGTCAAGAAAAACGCAGTTGTAATTCACGAAAACATTTTTGCCAAACTTTATGTTTTCCCCGTAATCGCAATAAAAAGAGGGCATGATAACCACGCTGCTCATATCTTGTTTAAATAA